>JBHLPA010000148.1:0-6399 GCA_048939935.1 Promethearchaeota archaeon
AGCAGAGGTGCCCATTATCGAGTTGATGCTGACCCCAATGATAATGGCTATTACAATATCGTCATCAAGAAGAATAAGGACGGCAAAATGGAACTACGAAAAGAAGACCTCGTGATTACATCAATCACGCCACCATAGGGAGGCTACAAGATGGCAAAGACTATCAAAACAAGCGTGCAACGGTACAATCCTGATAGTGATGATGCACCGTATTTCCAAGACTTTGATGTAGCATACGAGCCTGGAATGACTGTTCTAGATGCATTGCTCTATATCCAAGACAAGTATGATTCAAGCCTCGCATTCCGATGGGAGTGCAGAGGCGGTCAGTGTGGTTCTTGTGCTGTAAAGGTCAATCATATAGCTCGAATTGCATGTCGTACAAAGGTCGATCCCGAGGAAAATCTTGTTCTCGAACCTCTGGAAAAGATGCCTGTCATTAAGGACCTTGTTACGGATATGGCTCAAACCTCCTATCGAATTCGAAGAATACGTCCCTATGTTGCGCGTAAAGGACAGCCACAACATCCAGAGATTATTCATGCTGAGGAAATAGAGAAAGTTCGTGAAATTCGTAAATGCATTGAGTGCAGTGCCTGTCTATCGAATTGTCCCATTGTTCATGAAACCTGGGACTATCCAGGTCCGATGATTATCCGACAACTTGCCCGATTGCAACTTGATCCAAGAGATGTTGAGGATCGTGTTGCAATGGCGATGGATGAATCAATCTACAGCTGTACAACCTGTAAGATGTGTGAGGACATCTGTCCAAAGAAAATCAAGATTCCTTCCCTTGCTGTCGAACTACTTCGGTCAAAGGCTGTAGAAGCTGGATATCCATTAGCTGAAGGACAACAGGGGTTCATCGACTCAGTAAACACCACAGGTCGTGCTGTTCCTGAGAAGGACACTCCACTACTCAAAAACCTCGAAACAGAGGAGTTCTTTGTTGACAATCCTCGTGGTCGTGTCGCATTCTTTACTGGTTGCCTCATTGATTACCGGATGCAGAGCACAGGTAAGGCACTGATAGAGGTCTTGAACCGGAACAACATCGATGTCGTCGTTCCGAAGGAACAATGGTGTTGTGCAAGCCCTGCTTTCAGGACTGGAGACCTCAATACTGCCCATGCTGCAGCAAGGAGGGTCACTGAGATATTCGAAGAAGCCTGTAAGAAGTATAACTGTGACACTGTCGTAGTTGCATGTGCAGGATGTGGGAAGACACTCCGTGAAGACCACAGACCCTACATCGAAGAGGAGCGCGGTGAACCGCCACTATACAAGGTCTATGACATGGCTGAGTATATGATTCAGGTGATTGGCAAAGAGAACATAGTTCCACCAAAAGGTGAAATCAAGCTAAAAGTCACCTATCATGAACCTTGTCACCTTGGTAGAGGTCAGCATGTCTATGATGAGCCAATAGAGATTCTCAAGATGATTCCTGGTGTTGAGTACATTGATGATCCCTATAAGAACCGGTGTTGTGGTGCCGGTGGTGGTCTACGAGCAGGAAACCGTGAACTGTCTCAGAAGATAGCAACGACAAAGAAGGAATACATTGAAGCTACTGGAGCTGATATGGTCACCACTGAGTGCCCCTTCTGTACAATCCAAATCAATGACATGATGAAGGACACAGAAATGAAGGTGAGGTATATTCCCGACCTTCTTGCCGAGTCTTACAGACTAGGTGATGAGAAGTAATCCAGAGTGGATGAAGAGCTACCATTCACTCAGGTGTGAACGAAGCATCCTATGAACTTGGAGTGCCACTAGATCCGCGGGAATCAACCCATCATCCACTAAGTTCCACGCCGCATGCGTGAAGATAATCACATGAGACGCACGCGACTCACTCAAAAGTATGGCCATGATGTACTGACAACATCGAACAAGCGACCAATCACCATCAAACTCAAGGAGTTTCTCCTCAAACTCCTGCGACTTCTCATGAGTCATCGTGTTCCAAAGATCTGAGATGTCATCAGAACTGACCCATTCCTGGATATCTTTCGTGTGAGGAAGTCTAAGGAATTCGGGTTGTTGACTCCAATCTGATTGAATTTTCTCTTTCACAATCTTGTCATATATCAGAGCATCATCTGGTAACATTTTACTGCCAATATTCTGTTTCAGTTTATCAAATAACCATTGGGTCATCTCTTTTGTAACTAGACCTTTCTTGTTGGCGTCCACAATTCTATGCGCAAAGATTGTGTTATGTCCAAGAATTCCATAATTCGCTATAGCGTTCCTGATTATGTTCCCAAAAGGCGTCACGTCGATTGACTTCACGAAACTCTTCAGATTATCATCCTGCGTGAACCCGTCTGGCGACTTAGAGGGGACCTTTCTAACAAGATACTCCATGAGATGCCATAACGATGCAATCTGTGGTCTGGTGTATTCTGCTCCAGGTAGTTCGATAATCAATGAGAACGGCATGATGAAGCCATGGCCAAGTCTATCAGGGTCTTCTGCTGCGAGGGAGGAGATGATCCGTCTTAACCTAATTGGCTCATCTCTGGATGCCAAAATCACAGATGCTTCCCAAGAACCTACCAGACTTTTTTGTCTTATTGAGCTCTCAAATTTTCTCACAGCATTGTCAGGTGAATCAACGCCTCTCTCTACTTTGTAATTGGGTCCCTTCTCTAACTTCCAGTGGTCAATATCAACCAGGTGAAGCGCAAGACGCTCAACAAACAACTCTTGAAGACTTGTTCTCACCTCAGTATCTAATTGAATCTTCCTTGAATCCGATGAAACATCTGGTGCAAGTCCTGGATGACTTCCAAAGTCTTCTATCATTCCACGAATTGAATTTACCATGATTGTTGAATGAGGCGTGTCATAGGTCTGTTGTTCGTGCCATGCAGCTCCATGCATAAGTACCGCCCATAGCGCTGATGGACGTGCTGAAGGAAGCATTCTCCTGATTGCATTCACTGCTTCTCTATTATCTGCTTTCAGACAAGCCTGAAAGAAATCCATCCATTCTCACCAACAGGGGGTACTATGAGATAATGAATGACTCCTTGCACATCGTGCAGGTCACTGTTTCGCCCTTTACGGCAATCCGTTTCAGATCATTCCTACAGAAAGGACATACTGCAACAGTTTTTGGTGGGGGCCCCGAACCTGTACCCAAAATGAAGTCCCCCCTATCATGATCAATTCTTCCTGAGAGTTCTCTTCCGTCTAAGAGGTCTGAAAGAATCTTAGTAACATTCATGATTGACACACCTGCCTCTTGTGCTATCTTCTCAAGAGCAAGTCGTCGCATACCTTCTACTGTCCTCTTCACTGCTGAAACTGGATCAACAGTTGCTCTCTTCTCAATTGAAGGCGGATGTAGTTTGGCGGCTTGAAGTTCAGATGGTTCTACCTCAATTCGCTGCACTGAAGTCACCTCTTGAGGTGATCCACCTACTTGTCCCAATTGTTGTTTTAATTCAGCGAGTTTTTTGTTATATTCTTCTTCAGACACCAATCCGCGCATGTAATCTAAATCGAGATCTTTGATTTGTGATTCAATCTTAGCAATCTCATCGTTAGCGGGGGGATTCAAGATACCAATTCTCCATCAAATCATCTAACAACTTCCATACATCTTTCAATATAAGAAGAATTCAGTTGAATATATTCTCTCTAAGAAAACGGTTTCCTAGTCTTCTAGCCGTTTCCCTTCTGGTAACTCATCCAAAAGCAATCCTTCTTTCTCAGCTTTGGACAGCGCTCTCTTTACCTTAGTCCCACCAATGTTCTCAAGAGCACCTGCCACTGTCTGTCTGACAAAGACTGAGTCGTCATTGAGTGACTCTATCAAGGCATCTACTGACTTCTTGTCCTTTCTCTCACCTAGCTGAGCTGCTGCATGAATCCTAACCAAATATCTGGAGTCTGCCAAGGCAATGATTAACACGCGTGTTGCATCTGGATGTTTGAGTACACCAAGACGCTCGATTGCTCCAAGACACACTTGCTCATCGTCACTATGTATCTCTGCTTCCAGTTCACCAAGCATTTCACTGTCTTTCTTACTCGGTTTCTTTCTGGTTTGGTTCTTCTTTACTGTCTTCTTTGGTGCTTCTTTCTTTTTCGGAGACTTCTTAGTGGAGGTTTTCTTTGTTTTAGTGGACTTCTTTGCCGTTTTCTTTGGTTTCTCACTCTTTTTCTTTGTTGTAGATTTGGCTGCTGTTTTCTTACTGCTTGTTGTCTTCTTTTTCGAAGTAGCTGTCTTCTTAGTTTTAGGTTTTTTAGACAAAGCGGCTCCCTCTTACATCGCTACTGAGCTGTTCTTCAAAGGACACTGTTTCATATAAATAAGGGGTCTGAGTATTGACTATAACGGAAATGCCTTAACAAGACTTGGTCCATCCTCACATCGGTGTGAGAACTTGCACGAATTCTCCGCAGCATGTTCAATTGTTGATACTGCAGTCGAAGCAGCAAAGAACAATAATGCAATAAAAGTGTCTGTGGTCAATATAGAAGTGGGAGAATTCACTTTTCTCATTCCCGAACAATTAGCATTCAATTTTGAAATTGCCAGCAAGAACTCAATCCTTGAAGGTGCGGAACTAAGAATAAAGACGATTAAAGGACGACTCTTCTGTAATGACTGTAAATTTGAGGGCGAGTCCAAAGTAGACCCTGCTATACCTAATCAGATAGCTGCTTTTGCGCCCATGAAATGTCCGAAATGTGGAAGCAGTTCAACTACAATTTCTGGTGGGAAGGACTTCGTGATAACAAGCATTGAGGCTGAAGTAGCAGAATCAACTACAGGATAAATGAATACTGATGGAACAAAGTCAATCAGATTAGAACTGCATTAAGAATGCCACCTTGACCTGGGCGGCTTGTTACCATTGCACGACCCTTTGAGGTCTTGATGATTGTGCCTCTCGTGATTACTTTCCTACGCTGATAGTCCATGTTTGCAGGGTTTTTCTCAACATCCTGCAACTCAGCACGGTAGGTTACATTCTTTGAACGATCTGTCACATTGACCATGTTAAGCCGGAGGGCTGGTGTCTTCTTTGCTTTCTGCCTGCTATCGATTGTTCTCCTCTTTGGTTCTCCCATAACAGTTTCAGTTGGAGTGCGGCCCAGTTGGTGTTTTCTCTTACCTCTGAATCGCCTCAATCTAGCTCCGGTGGACGTTCGTGTTGATCTTCTATGCCAGACACCCATTGCTGACTACCTCTTGCTTAGGTCAATGAGGCTCTTTGTAGATTCGTTTTAAATGTTGCTTAGTGTCCATGTTCTAACCCGTCCCAAAACGACCTCTTCAAATACTTCCGAGGTCTGCTCAAAGATACCCTACACTCGGAGGATAGATGATGTCTAAGATTGAATCTGCCCATGGGGCAGGTGGCAAGGTAATGCAGCGCCTGTTGGAAGAAGTCGTTATTCCTTCTTTTGGCAGACGAAAGATTGGAGCTATCGGTCTCGACGAGATGGATGATGGAGCAACACTCCAGACTGCAGAGGCGAATCTGATTGTGTGTACTGACGCTCACACAGTACATCCGATTGTATTTCCCGGTGGCGATTTGGGAATACTTACTGCATGCGGTACTATCAATGACCTAGCTGTTATGGGCGCTCGACCCGTTGCAATGACCAACACTGTGATAATTGAGGAAGGTGTAGAAATTGAAACTCTGCGAACCATACTTCATTCTCTCAACAGTATCATTGAGCCTCTTGGTGTAGCAATGATTGCTGGCGATACTAAGGTCATGCCTTCAGGTACTCTTGATGGGGTTGTGATGTCAACAACTGGCATAGGAGTGCCCTATCTTGATCATCCCATCTCTGACAGCGGAGCAAAAGCTGGCGATGCCATAATCATTAGCGGACCAATAGGAGACCACGGAACATCACTACTAGCTCACAGAGAAGGGCTGAAGTTTGACACTGACTTGAAGAGTGATGTCGCTCCACTATGGGCGCCTATCCGTGACTGTCTTGATATTGGGGGAGTAAACGCTATGAAAGACCCTACAAGGGGTGGTACTGCGGTTGCACTTAATGAAATCGCATCGAAGTCCAAGCTCGAGTTTGAACTAGATGAAAGTCTCATCCCAGTTCGTCCAGCTGTCCAATCCCTCTGTAACGTTTTGGGACTTGACCCATTTCATATGAGCTGCGAAGGAACGGTCTTGATGAGCGTAGACCACGGGAAGACCGATGATATTCTATCTGCGTTATCAAAACACAAGACTACACGCGATGCTTGCGTTGTCGGTCGAGTCCTCGATGGTAAGGCCAGAGTTGTCATGAAGACAACAATTGGTGGTCGCAAGATTATTCAAGTTCCATATGGTGAACCTGTGCCCCGTGTATGCTAAATGGAGTGGTCCACACTGTCATATTGGC
>JBHLPA010000149.1:0-6391 GCA_048939935.1 Promethearchaeota archaeon
GAAGTGCACTGAGTAAATTAACCTCGCCAATTTCCCCACCAAAGGGAGATGTTCACGTTGTCATTAAACCCTCGATCTACGATCCGAATCTACCTGGGAATACTGATGTAAGGATGGTCAAAGCAGTTATCCAGATGTTCGATTCCCTTGGCCCAGTGAACGTTGTTGAAAGTGATAATCCATTGCGAACTGCTACTGACGCATTCAAGAAAACAGGGTATACTGATTTAGAAACAAAGAATGTTAAATTAAGAAACCTCTCAGATGATGATTTGGTACCGAAGGCATTTCCGGGTCATTATTTCAGAAATCACAAAATGCCTAGAATCTTGCATGAGGCCATGTTCCTGATAAATGTGGCAACTTTCAAGGCCGAACCAGAAATTTGCACTGTTGGAGCCGGAATAAAGAATCTCTTTGGACTGTTACCTGAACTGGAAAAGAACACATTTCATGATTCAATTGATTGTGTCTTGATGGACCTTCTTAAGGTATACCGTCCTGAATTAACAGTAATAGATCTCACTGAAGTTGTGATTGGAAATCGAGAAGATAGGAAAACCCGATCTGTTGGCGGTGTGATTATTGGAACTGATCCAGTTGCTGTGGATGCTTTTTGTGCGCACCTTATTGGAATAGATCCAATGATGGTCGACCATTTACGAATGGCTCACGAACTTGGTTTGGGGGAGATATTACTCGATAGAATAGTATTGCGCGGGACAAGTCACCAGATAGAACAGCTCAATCAGTTTTTCAAGAAATAGCCATTAGGAAAGGGTTTATCATTGTGTTAAACTTGCGAATAAATCCCGACGGTGCATACGAATGCACCTGACCAGCTAACCAGTGGTGTTTCATATGGACTGGACATCTCACACTATGGAGCGGATTCCCGCATCCGGTACCCTAAAGATGTATGATTTAGCACTACGTATGGAGGCCGAGGGCAAACGTATCTTCCATTTTGAAGTGGGACAACCTGATTTTCCGACACCTGAATATATTGTCAATGCCGGAATTGAGGCTTTACAGCACGGATTTACACGATACACATCATCAAGAGGTATTCCTCCCTTATTAGATGGCATCGAGAAACACTATGCGGGTCGTGGAATTTCTATTGATGGATCAAAGAATGTTATAGTGACTCCTGGCGCAAAGATGGCTCTGTTTCAGGGATTTCTTAGCACACTTGATGCAGCAGATGATGTTCTACTTCTGTCTCCTGCATGGCCGACATATCGAGTCATGATAAGAACAATTGGTGCGAAGCCCGTAGAAGTCTGTACAGACCCGGGATACATGATTGATGAAGAAGAACTGAAAAATAGTTGTTCAAAATCTGTTACCGCTTTTGTGCTCAACACACCAAACAATCCCACTGGAGGCGTATTGTCTAAAGATGACATGAAGTTAATTCATGATCTTGCAGTTGATTATGACTTCGTAGTCTTCTCAGATGAAATCTATGAAATGTTAGTTTATGATGGATTCAAACAGACCTCGATGCTGGAGATTGATCCTAATATGGACCATACTCTCGTCATCAATGGTTTCTCGAAAACTTATGCAATGACAGGCTGGAGACTTGGATACGCAATTGGAAACAAAGAAACAATCAACAACATGGTTCGCATCCAGCAAAATACCGTTTCATGTGCAACGTCATTTGTACAATATGCAGGTTCGGAAGCACTCAAAGGGGATCAGAGCTTCATCACTAAGATGACAAAAGAGTATCAAAAACGGCGTGACACTATCACTAGTATATTCTGCCATATGCCTGGCGTTCAGTGTATAAATCCAAAGGGTGCTTTCTATGTGTTTCCGGACTTTTCGGTCTATAACCTAAGTAGCAATACACTGGCAGAGTTGATACTCAAGAAAACAGGTGTTACATCCACACCCGGTATCTTATTTGGAAAGAACTATGATAATCATCTTCGGTTCTCCTATGCAGCATCATTGGAGGAAATCAAAGAGGGTCTTGCTGGTCTTGGTGACTTCTTACTCACACTTCTATAGATTATCGCATTATCTTGCTTGAGGAATTCCCATTGAACTCTGATGAGGAGAGAATTCGGTTTGAATGCACTAAGTGCGGGGCTTGTTGTCGTGAGCCTTCTCTCTTAGTTACCGTTACAGGTCGTGATATCGCAAGGATTTCAACAGGGCTTGGTCTTCCGGCGCATGAAGTGCTTAGAGCTCTCGATTTTTACATCATGCAGAAAGATGAGGTTCCAGAGGGTCTTAGAAGCATTCCATCAGTTATGACAGAGCAAGGTCCTGCATATATGGCACTCAAAAAACTTGAGAATGGTGACTGTGTCTTCTTGAAAGATGATCTCTGTATGATTCATCCAATCCGACCAATAGTCTGTATGTCATTTCCTTTTGTGTTCAAAGATGCTGACGATGAATTGACATGGGGTCTTAGTGCTATGAGAGAAATTTGTCCAGGTCTCGGAACTGGCCCTGAGGTCGAGATTTCTGATTTACGAGAACTCGCCGTAGTGATACTTGAGGACCTTCGCTTATACAGAGAGTTTGCAGAAGAGTGGAATCTTGAGAGTGAAGGTCGCACAGCTAAAAACTTGATTAAAATGATTCTCTCAGATCCAAGATTTTCTGTATAGCAAAACTACAGCCTTGTCAAAATTTGTAGGATATTTCCAAAATTATGTTCAACAGTTCGACTCTTTTCAGCATATCCTGAAAGACTGTCTAATCTATCATCTGTTTCTGCAAGCTTGCAGAATCTCTCTGAACGTATCTCAGAATGTATAACTTCGTTTAGAGCAAGTATCTCGTCAGATGTTTTTAGGACATATTGAAGCATCTTGATGAGAAGGTTGAACTCGTTTATATCTCTGAGTTGCAGAGTTTGACTGTAGAATTGGAACTCTAATCTGGCCAGTCGCTCTCTCATCGCGACTAAGTCCAATATCCATTTCTCTATCTCTTTATCTTTCTTTAAATTTTCACTCAGTGATATCCAAAAGTCTTGCTGATCGAGAAGCTGGACAAGATAGTTTCGTAGGAATTGGAAGTGGTCAACACCATTTTCTATGTCATCTTCGGTCCCAATTGGTTTCATCATCTTATCAGTTTCGCTATGTTTTACTGCAATCATCAGTGAGAATTTGTCCACATAACGTTTCACTTCATCCGTCTTCTCTCTCTCAGTCAGGGCGTCAGCGAATGTGTCACCCAGTGTAAGTATGAATTTGTAAAGACAATCAGAGCATATCTCCGCGCTGCTTGAAATTTCCTTAGTTGAGAGAAATTGCATTGCATCTTCTAGGTCATTCCCAGGGACATCCTTGCTGTGAATCCTTAGAATCCACCCCTGTGAAATACAATAGACCTTGTTGTCTGGATAGTTGATGTAGATTGATGCATAGCACACATTACCTTCGGTTGCACGTTCCTCCTCTAGGCTTTCTTTATCGACATGGTATGAAAAGATGGAGGGATCGATCTCGATTGCTTCAATCTCTAAAACGCTGTCATCATTGACACATAACTTTTCATCCCCAAAGACCTTGTAACAAGGGCAACCTCTAACAAGTTTAATACTTGATTTTTGCTCCTGTTCACTAGTCCCAAACAAGGTCCTTTACTCCAACTTAAGCTTATGTCTCCTTAAAACGCTCTATAGAACGATTCCTGATAGAAGCTGGGGGGCATTTAGAAGTTATTGTCAAGCAAAAATTCACATCTTTTTAACCCCAGTCATGAGGTGCGGGTGTCTATCTCATGAAGTGCTGATACAAGATTACTAAACTTGTATTCAGTTATTTTTCTTGTTTTAGAATGTTCTGAAAGCATGTCTTTTATGTTCGCAGGCAATGCATTACGCTCAATTAGAGAGTGTGTCTTCTCCCGTATTTGATTGTTAACCGCAATCACCTTCTCAGAAATTCCGACCATAAACCGAAGAATACTGAGCGAGTCTGTTTCACCATCTGGTTCGTCGATAGACAGTACTTGAAATAGAAAGACCGACTCAAGTCTTGCAAGTGTTCTATAGGCGTCTATCAATTCAAGCAAGTCCTGCTCTGCATCACTCTTCTTCAAATTCAGAATCATGGATGCCCAATGTGATCTGCTTCTATTGATTTCTCTCAGATAACTCCAAAGATGATTGTTCAATTCTGTGGTGTCCTTCTCCCCTTCGAATCCACTTAGTTGGATTGCCATATTTGTTGCTAACTCCCGAACATAGGTGGCAATTATCTGCTGTCGTTCTTCATCGGTAAGAAATCCTTCTGAACTCGATCCCAATGTTCTAAGATATCTGTAAAGACAATCAGAACACAGAACTCCGTCACTGCTCTTTTCAGAGTCTGTAACAAATTGTAAGGCGCTCTCTATTTCAGCCACTTTCACATCTGTTTCATTGATGTTTATCCTTCGATTCTGGCTGACACAATAGCAGAATTCGCCCACTCGATCCAAAAATATCAGTAGATAGCACATGCTTTTATTATCGCTTTGAAAATCCTTCAAAACTTCGCGAGATGTAAGCTGACTAAAGAAACTGGGATCCACTGAAATTGCATTGATTGGATATACACTGTCGTTGTTCAAACAGACTTTCTCATCACCAAACTCTCGATAACACGGGCACCCCCTTACAAGATATAGAGAGCCTTCTGCGGAGTCTGACACAATACTTGAGTCCGCATTCGTGCCGGATGTTTCTGGACGTATTTTGGTGACACTCCTGTATTACTCATAACTCGTTCTTATCTCATATTCATGAATATAAGATAATATCAAGATTTCTTCTACAATGTGCCCTTATCAGAAGGTGCACATTCAAGTTTCGAACTTTGTCACCATTTGAATGAATCTAGGATATCAGGAAAAAGAGAGGAGCATGTGGGGCTCCAACATGCAATCAACCCCACAGCTCTCGTTTAAGGAGGTCTCTAATTGCGATTCGGATTGCTTCCGACCTATTTGGATAGAGATTGCTCTCTACAAGCTTCTCTAGTCCATCAACATAAGTCTCCGGAATGTGTAATGTCACGAGCTTCATCTCGATAATCACCTAAGTATGTTCACAGTCATACGTGAATATGATTGTAAGTAATACTGACTCGGTATTCAATTCTAGACAATGAAAATGAAGAAATCTCCGGATGGTTATGGATTACCTATTTTTGATGTTGTCCTACAAGCGATATCTTATAACCAAGTGCCTTTGACGAGCCAACATCGTCAGGACCACCTGGGTTGTGCAGCAAAGTGGATCGTCAGAAAGGTATTGATGTGCTATTTAATCCTCGTTCAATCGCTGTGGTTGGTGCATCTTCATCTAAGGGCAAACTGGGCAATGATGTTCTTCGGAATTTGATTGAGAGTGGTTTTGAGGGTCGAATCTATCCTGTGAATCCTCGTGGTGGTGAAATACTCGGTCTGAAGGTATATCGTTCCATATCAGAGATCGTCACTGATGTAGATGTTGCGGTGATAGTGATTCCCGCAAAGTATGTTCTCACTGAAGTAGAGGCATGCGGTAAAAAGGGTGTGAAATCACTTGTTATTATAACTGCAGGCTTCAAAGAGATTGGCCATGAAGGTCAAGAGGCTGAGAAAGCACTAGTAGCAATTGCAGATAAGTATGGAATGGTTGTGCAAGGTCCCAACTGTTTGGGCATTATCAATACAAGTGCGCCATATAATGCATCATTTTCAGCAGGAACTCCCAGAAAAGGAAAAATCGCATTTGCCTCTCAATCTGGTGCCTTGATGACTGGAATTCTTGACTGGAGTCTAATGGAAAAGATTGGCTTCTCGAAATTCGTTAGTTTGGGTAACAAAGCTCAGTTGAATGAGGCTGACTTTATCGAAGCCTTTGGAAGAGACCCCAACTCAACATTCATCCTGCTCTATATTGAATCAGTTGTTGATGGTCGTAAGTTCATGGAAGCTTGTCGTAAAGTTGTTCCAGACAAACCGATTTTCGTAGTAAAATCGGGAGTCAGTGCTGCTGGAGCTCGTGCAGCTTCCTCTCACACAGGATCATTGGCAGGAAGTGATACTGCATATGATGTGGCATTCAAACAATGCGGTGTAAGACGCGCCCACAATATGGCTTCTCTTTTTGATATCGCTTCTGTCTTCGATGATATGTATCTTCCATCTGGAAACCGTATGGCAATCATCACAAACGCTGGAGGACCGGGAATCCTTACCACTGATGCTTGTGAAGCTAGTGGTTTGGAGATTGCTCAACTCAGTTCAGAAACTATAGAATATCTCAAAGAGAATCTTCCACCAGCTGCAGCAGTATACAATCCTATAGATGCTCTGGGTACCGCACAACCTGAAGATTATGCATTATGTATAGAAGCGGCACTTCGAGATGAAAATGTAG
>JBHLPA010000150.1:0-6349 GCA_048939935.1 Promethearchaeota archaeon
CATTATTCTCAACTATGCATATGCAGCAGTGCCGTAGAACTGGAAATAAGAAGACTCGACTATTGTTTCTTGTCGAGTCTCGCTTCTTCTTTTTGGATGGCGGCTTTGACACTCTTTATGAACATCTGCTCAACGTTTTCTCCAGTCTTTGCTGAGGTTTCGATATAATCGAGGTTTCTCCATTGACTGAACATCTCTCCTGCCTCTGTTGGAACCGCGCGGTCTTTCCTGTCAACCTTGTTTGCAACTAAGATGACAGCCGCCTCAGGAGCTACACCAATGAAATTGTCATACCATGACCCTACATTGAGAAATGTCGGTGGACGAGTCACATCGAAAACTAGGAACGCAACTGAGGCTCCCACCATGTATCTTGACCTCAGGTCTTTGTATGTAGGCTGTCCTGCAAGATCCCAGATGACTACTTGTGCTTTTGATGATTCTCCCGGTCGAAGTTCAATCTCGAGGTCCTTTATTGCAATATTAGTCCCGATTGTTGCCTTGTAGGACTCACCAAAACTATTCTGCGTGTATCTCATGATACAGCTTGTCTTTCCTACGGCCCCGTCTCCAAGTGCAACCATTTTGAGCACATACTGGGGTCCGTCGTTTTCCACCGCATACCCTTCCTTTGTCAGTAAGAATAAAACAATCCAGTATTTTAACAATTCTGGGAAATCCGACATACAGTCTAGCAACCATTTGGAAGCTTGACAATGAACCTAGTGCCTTTTGTAGAATCGTTTGCAACACGATTCTCAACGGTTATTTCTCCGTGGTAAGTATCGATGATTTGCTTGACCAGTGTAAGTCCGACTCCCGATACTCTGTGTACTCTATCATCTATGCCTGTAAGGAGATTTGTCTTGAGTCGGTCATCGATTCCCTGCCCCCAGTCCTCAAAATTAAATTGAATGAAGGCTCCATCTTCAACGAGCTTTATATTGACCTCTATACGGGCATCATCAATTAATGAAAACTTCACCGCATTGTGCAGTAAATTGTAGAAGACATCCTGCAAGAAATCATTAGCCATTATGCAGTATTTTCCAGACTCCAAATTTGTTGTTATCTTGATTTGGCGGTTAGGAAATGATTGTTTCACAGTTTGAATCGCGGCTGTCAATGCATCTGCTGGATCCGTCTTTTCAAGAACTATCTCATCCTGATTTACCAAGGAGAATTTCTTCACATTGTTGATGAGGGATACACTTCTATTCACTTGATGTAATGCACTGTTTGCTATTCCCTTTAGATGTTCTGGGAAACCCTCATCTTCCAACAGCAGTTCAAGACTAGACATTATTCCCTGATGTAGATTGTTGATATCATGAGCCATCAGGTCTGACATCCATATCGCACGAGCTCTAGCTTCTTCACGCTGTTTTTCAGCCTCTACTTGTTCACTAATGTCAATGGAAAACCCTCCAATCAGTGGTGATCTCCCCTCTCTTATAATTGGAAATTTATGAGTTCGGAAAGTTCGAACATTTCCGTCTTGCACAGACTTTTGGATTCGGTCTATTGGTCCTTCTTTCAAGACTCTCTGGTCTTCTTCTGTCAGTCTTTGTGCTCTCTCTCCTCTGAAGAGTTCTATGTTGCTTTTTCCTTCCCAATTATCTCTAGTTTCTACAGGGGCCTGTTCACGCATGTATCTATTGACAAAGAGGACCTGTGATTTTTCATCTTTGATATATACAGGACCGGGCATATGGTCAGCAAAAGCAGTGAATCGATCTTTGAATTCTTCAAGTTCCTCCTCAGTTCTCCGACGTTCCAAGATAGTTGAGAACATTCCTGCAATTGATGCAAAAACTGTCCTCTGCTCTTGTTCTAGCGGTTTCGGTTCCTTAGCTGCGATGTTTATCACACCTAACAGATTATGTTCAGAACCTATTATTGGCCAGAAAATCAATGCATGAATACCTAGTTCTCTAGCTCTTTTCATCCTGTCCTTGCTCTCTGGTGATTTATGGATGTCCTCGGTAAAGAGTGGTGACATGGTTCTGCCAGTACGAGCAACAAGGAAATTAGGGTCATCAAGTTGGACTATGGAGGGTGTGCCTTCCTCTTCTAGACCAACCGAAGCGACTAAGTTCAGTGAATCAGTACGTGGGTCGTAGAGTCTAATTGTGCCCACTTGAAATCCAAGAGTTTCAACAAGCCCTTCTAGTATTTGATTACAGAGTTCAGCTACGTTTGAAGCACTTAACGCAGCTGTCGCAACAACACTGTATGCTTTTCGTTCTCTTGCTAGCGTTTCTTTAGACAGTTCATCACTTGTAACATCAATACCATATAGAAATACAACTTTCTTATCATCGATATTTTGAGCAGTGGCTGAAAATTCCAGAAAATGTCTTTCTCCCTTATCATCAATGAAATGAAACCGATTTTTGTCAAAATTCTTTTTCCCGGAAGTCAGCTCTTTGAATCGTGATACAACATTCTCTCTGTCTTCCAACTCAAGATCCTCTATTATCTGTGCAATCTCCTGACCCAGAACCTGCTGTGGCTTAAAACCAACAGCGTGAGCAAGAGCTGAATTTGTATAAGCAACTCTACCATCTTCTATAACAAGAACTGCTTGTGGCGAAGAATCAAATAACATTCGAAGCATCGAGCAATCGATTCTCTTGTCTTGATTTTCGGAACTACTCATTATTGCCACCTGCTGGCTGAGTCCTTCTTGATTCCTTCAAAAAAGATTTGGTGGATACATAGAAGCGCACTCTGATGATGGATGTACATTTTCGTACATCAATGAACATTTATGCGTAATGCTTATAAGAGTCTGCTTATTCGCGGATATAATCGTTTCCGAGTGTGGAGATATGATACGAGTGTGCCTTGGCCAATGGCTTTGGGGTCCTGTGGGGCCCGTTTAGTCTGTATGCTATTTGGTACAGCTCGTGATACAACTACTTCTGTTCAGATAGTCAATATGTATCTGACTCATTTTGAGGTGACCCACCATTTCCTCCATTCGGCAGATCAGAAGATGCTCCACACTCGGATTCGGTTTCTTATGGAGAATGAAACATGAAGAAACAACATGCTAGAATCCAGTTGGATATCGAAGATACACCAAAGACGTATCTAAACATCCTACCATATCTAAAGAATCCACTTCCACCGCCAATAAACCCGGTCACTGAGGAGCCTGTTTCTCCTGATGCTCTCTTGGCACTCTTTCCACAGGAATGTGTGATGCAAGAGGTCTCTACAAAGAAAAGAATCCCTATTCCTGTTGAGGTGAGAGAGATACTAATGCGGTCTGGACGACCCACTCCTTTGCAGAGAGCAATTGGTCTTGAAAGAGCTCTGAAGACTCCATGTCGGATTTATTACAAACGAGAAGATGCATCACCAACTGGTAGCCACAAGCTGAACACTGCAGCTGCTCAGGCATATTATGCTCAGAAAGAAGGCATCGAACGGATGGCTACCGAGACCGGTGCTGGGCAATGGGGTAGTGCAGTAGCACTTGCATGCGCCTATTTCGGACTTGAGGCTATGGTCTACATGGTTAGAATAAGTTACGAACAGAAACAGTATCGTGGGACTCTGATGCGGACTTATGGTGCAAAGATAGTGCCTAGTCCTTCCAATCTAACAGAGTTTGGTCGAAAGATCAACCAAGAGCAACCTGATCATCCTGGGACGTTAGGGATTGCCATCAGTGAAGCTCTTGAAGATACAATAAACAATGATAATACAAAGTACACACTTGGGTCTGTTCTTAACTTTGTCTTGCTTCATCAATCTGTTATTGGTTTGGAAACAATTGCTCAACTTGATAGTGTTAACGAAACTCCTGACTATGTCATTGGCTGTGTTGGAGGAGGTAGTAACTTTGCAGGGATTTCCTATCCCATGATAGCGGATGATAGATTCCGTGATACAAAGTTTATTGCCGCTGAACCCATAGCCTGTCCCTCTCTCACAAAAGGTGAATATCGTTACGACTTTGGTGACACAGCAGGGCTTACTCCAAAACTAAAAATGTACACCTTGGGCGCTGACTTTACTCCTCCCAAAATTCACGCAGGTGGTCTCAGATATCATGGAGTTGCACCATCAGTCAGCGCCCTTGTTCTAGAAGGAAGGATAACACCCCAAGCGTTCAACCAGATTGATGTGTTAAACGCTGGAGTTCTCTTTGCAAAATCAGAAGGCATCATCCCTGCTCCTGAATCTGCTCATGCCATAAAAGCCACCATTGACATCGCATTAGAGGCTAAGAAGAAGAATGAGCAAAAGACACTTGTCTTCAACCTCTCAGGTCATGGTCATTTTGACATGGCTGCTTACGGTGCTCTGATGAATGGCACATTGAATGGTGATGTTCCAACTGAACTCCCTCAACCCACAGCTGATCTCCTCACTGTTCAGGGTAAGTGATTCATAAACCGCTGCTCTATGCGGCGGTTCCCTTTTTTTTACTCCGTGACTTTCAGCATGTTTGCAAGTGCCTGTGCTGCCCTTTGAGGGCTCGAGAAGAACGGGATTCCAGCTGCCTCAAGTACATCATAGCCAGGAGGTTTCCTGGTATCTGGAGACGCCAAGACACTTACAACTGGTTTTGAAACCTTGGATGATGCTTCTACTATTTCTTTAATTGGAACGCCTCCTCCAATACCTTCCTGATAGTTTGGAGAGAACACAATCATTACTGAGTCGAATTGCTCTTCATTCAGAATCAACTCGAAGGCTTTAGCAAAAATCTTGGGATTTGCCCACCCCTGTGCTAGAAGGTCGACTGGATTCTTGATTGGTATCTCGACTGGCATGTTCAAAAGTGACTGAATCTTCTCCGCAATGAGATCTGATGGGAGTGGAAGGTCTATCGCATTTAGTTCAAGGGTCTGAGCAGCTACTAATGCTATTCCTAAGGTGTGAGTAACAATGGCAACCCTTTGTCCTCTTGGTTTGTGCCTGCAGACGGTGAGAATACGTGCTGTGTCAATCATCTCACCAACTCCCCCTACCTCAATAGCTCCCGCTTGCTTTATCGCTGCACTATAGAGGTTTGCATTTCCCGCCAAACTTCCAGTGTGACTCAGTGCTGCTTCCCGTGCGGCAGGAGTCTTTCCAACTTTAAACACAATCACTGGTTTCTCTGGAGTTGTCTTTCTCATTTCCTCCATCATTTCTCGACCGTACTCCGTTCCTTCGACAAAGAGACAAATGACCTCTGTTTCTGAATCCTCTCTAAGGTATCTCAACATATCATGAAAGTCAATGTTCACTCTATTTCCAACACTAGCAAACTTGGAGACTCCGACATCAGAATCTGCAGCTCGGTATATCATTAAACCAGTGACTCCTCCACTCTGACTCACCAATGCAACAGACCCCCCCTTCATAGGAGTTGGATGTGGAAAGAAGGTTGCATTAAGGTTGATATTGCAGTTTCCAGCACCTAAGCAGTTTGGACCAATTACTGCGATGTGAGCTGCATCAGCCACTTTTTTCACTTTACGCTGGTGTTGCTCTCCAATTCCTCCAAGCTCCTTGAATCCTGCAGAGAAGACTATTGCTCCTTTAACTCCAACCTTTGCACATTCAGATAATGTAGGTAGAATATATTGAGGACCAAGGGCAATCATTGCTAAGTCCACTCGACCTCCAATCTCATCAATAGATGGATAACATCTTACGTCTCTAATCTTTTTAAGGCGTGGATTCACCGGATATACATCGCCTTCATACTCACGAAGTGCAAGAAGTGTTAGTGATCCAAGTTTGTCAGGTTTGTCAGAAGCTCCCACAACTGCAATTGATTTGGGATTGAACAACATATCGAGTGAATCGTTCTTCCAACTCATAGTGTTGTCATGCCCTCCTTCAAGAGCCCCTCAATCTTTGATATGATTTGTGCTGAAATCAATGCTCTGGCATCCTCATATTCCTTCAAATCCACAACTGCTGTACCTGCCTTTTCAGCTGCTACCAACATGAATTTCTGAATAGCAAGTGTAGCCTCAAACTCCTTCTCTCTAATTGATTTATCCTCAGAAACCGATGCTAACTTCTCTAAATTATACTTACTTGTGAACATTGCTTTGTGAGTGGTTGGGTCCGGATTGATTAAGACTTCGAGAACTCCCTGACTCAAATCTTGGAGTGTACCTGGTATGACATGTACTCCTTCAATAACAGTAGTTGCACCTTCAACAATGAGACCTTTTGTCATTGTTTCAATGTGTGGTGCAATGACTTCACACTGAGCTAGGAATCCTCTAAGAACTGGATCTAACTCCTTAGGTCCTGCTTGTCTATAGTTGTAAGCCTGATAAGTATGACAGAACAACTCTGGATATTCCTCTTTACTCAAAATACCCCT
>JBHLPA010000151.1:0-6318 GCA_048939935.1 Promethearchaeota archaeon
CACTTGCTTGTCTTTGGCCACTGCGGCCTATGTGTTTCTCTTTCATAGAGTGCCGCCTACCTTAGACTAACTAGGAAAATAGACTCCTCTGACTTTGTCAGAATGATCTATCTTCTGAGCTCAGTCTGCAGTGTGAATCCAAGGAAGAGAATAGCAAACTCGTATAATAAGGGAGCGTCGGACCTAAGACCACTTCTAGTAAGCCTCTTAGCGCTATTTTGTGCATGTTTCATGTAATATCACGAAAATACGACTTATTTTTAGACATGGCGTTTACAAACAGGACTTACGTCACATTCATAACTAAACATTTGGCCATAATACATAGGTATTGTTGTGACATTATCAGAACCTCTTGGTCGTAGTGAATTACGCTTGTTGAATAGACTAGCCATAGCTCCGTCCACGAGGCAGTCAGCCCTTGCCAGTGAATTAGGTGTCACGCGCTCTGCTATAAACCAACTGTGGACGAAGCTTGAGCGTAAGTATGGATTAGCCATCCGTGGGAACATTGATTATGGGTTGCTGGGTCTTCGGCTGGTGTTTGGATGGGCTCAAAGTCCTGGAATGTCTGATGTGATCACCAAGTTTTCAAGATGGTTGAAGTCAAACTCACTTGTGACAAGAGTTACTAAATCGATGATGTCTTCAACATTGGATGAGATGATGTATTACGAAGCAATAATGCCCCTCGATGAGAGATATTCTTGGTTTTCTAAACAGCTTGAACGTTTCAGAAAGAAACCCTATAATCTCGTCATTGAAACTCGAGAAGCATTGAGTGTATCACGCCATCTGAATCTAGGTCTATTTGATGGTAGTACTTGGTCATTCAGTAATGACTTCAGACTTCTGGCAACAATCGATGCTGCGAAAGGGTATGTGGATGTACTACCCTCAGTAGGTGCCGTAACTCAGAGTAAAGGTTCCACTATAGTAAAAGAAGATTTAGTTACTGCAGCCACATTGGAATCAGACTATTTTACTACGGCAACAAAACTTGCTCAAAGTCTCGAAAAATTAGATATGATCCCCGATGCAGGAAGGACGCTTCGAAGGAAAATCGCAAGTATGCGACAACAAATAGCTCAACCATATGTGGAACTATCGAATATCGGTCTTCCACAGAAATTGATAATCTGCATCAAAACAGATTCTGAGGACTCCCCGCTTTCGCGAGTCCTTCATGCTCAAGCAAGTTCATTTCCGATGGCTCGGGTTATATCAGGATCCAAATTGACTGTCCTTGACCTAGAGGCTCCTCCAACAGTTGATTGGTTGACAATGACACAAATATTAACCAATCTAGCAGGTAACACTTCAGAGATATGCACATTTATAGCGGACCGAAACGAGATTGAAACACGACTTGAGAGTGTGGTGTCATCAATCATATCACACATGTCCTCCGGAAAAAATGACTCTCGGCGTTGAAAAAGGTGAGTAATCCACGTATGGAACTGAATGATTCGGCTAAAAAATCATCCAAGGGTGAGCTTAGCCCTCTTTCAATAGAAACCCCATACGATGAAATGTTCCCAGAATCCAATGAGCCATCAGTTCGGTTCTATTTAGACTCCATGCGAATCTATCTTGGGCTCTGTGCAGGTTCTATTACTATGGAAGAAGCTCTGAGAGCGGTGGAACAACTGAAAGCAAATCCGGAATTTGTTCGGTATCCCACAAATCCAACTATCATCCCTATCAAAGAAAGTTACAAAAATAAGGTCTTGGAGAACCTGAAGACCCTGAGCAAGTTTAATCTAATAACTAGAGATGCAGTTCGCTCAGCATATACCTTTGCATTCTTGGTTGAAGAATCTCAAATCTCGCAAAATGACTTCGATGTGCTCAAGGTACTATCAATCAATCCCACTATCTCTCTTGTGAAAGCAGCGGAGATTCTACATATGGCTCCAAGGACCGTTGCTAGAGCGTTAGAGCGAGTTCACGAACGAAATTTAGTGAGATACAGTGCCATTCTTGATTATACTGCTTTTAATATACAGTCTGCAATGCTTTTCTTCACACTCCGTGAGGATGTCGATTGGGGGGAGGTTGAAAAAGGATTTATGGAGTATAGATTTACGAAGAGCCTACTTAAGACCAGCATGACTGATCTTGGATATGTTGGCTTTATGATTCCGAACAGGGAAAGGAATCTATCGACATTTCATGAATCTATAAGAGCTATTTCAAATACTTACTTTGACTATTCAAGTCTACACTATCAGACCGCATCGGGAGCAAGGTCCAATCTCTCACTTTATGAAAGTGGTCAATGGTCGTTGGCCAAGGTTGTTGAATCTCCATTTGAGGAGGAAACTAAGGATATCGATAAGCTTCCAGTATTATTGGTGTGCAAAGGTCTAGAACCTGGGTTTGGTGAAACAGAACTAGCAGTTGGCTCACAGTTGCAGTTGAATGTCAGAGCGGCTCCAAGCCAGATAAGCAAGACTCTAGCTGCTCTTGGTTGGGACATTGATGCACGAAAGGTATCTCAAGTTGTTCAAAAACTCAACAATCAATCTCTAATACTCCCATATGTTGCTGTTTATGGACTTGGCCTATCATCGAATTTCTGTTTCGAAATTGTATGTAACGAATCTTGGAGAGATAAAATCCTCTCAACCATTGTTACTTTCCCATGGACTATGTACTACCTCTCAAAACGAGGAATTATCGTTTGGACAAGCGTTCCTGCTAATCACCAAGTTGAATATTATCAAGTATTTCGAGCACTTCAACAGATGAGTGGCGTTGATTCGGTTCAACCAATCATGACTATTAGTCAACGCGGCTCAAGGTCAATCGATGACTTAGTTAGAAACTGGAAATATGAAGATGGTGTCTGGTCTGTGAAACCACACGAAGTTGATATCCGTAACAATCTGCCACCTTAATCTTCGCTATACACGACTCCTTGTATTTACTAGAATATCCACGCCTTTCTTTCTTATTCCTTGAGGGGGACCAAAGACCGCAGAGGAAATACCTATGCCCTCAAGTTGATTTAGATAGTTAATTAGCTGCTCTTCAGTTCCACAAAATGCAAATTTTTCTAGGATATCGCTTCCCAAAAGTCTAACAATCTCTATATCGAATTTTCCCTTTATCTTCAATTGACTTCTTGCTGCCTTTATCTTATCATGAATGCCAAAAAGTTCGCTGACTTTCTTATTCAAACCCACCGCAACCATGGCTGCTGATAGAGAAATCCCTGTGTTGTTCATAATGTCTTGACAATCACCAACATATGTTGGAGGAAACACCCCAAGTTGAAAGCTGTCCGGTGTTCTCCCTTTGACTAGCTCCAGCGCCCATTCTAACATCTCAATGTCTGAGTAATTAAGCAAAACACCATCTGCCTTCAATGAGGCCTTGATCATTACAGGACCCTGCGCGCCTAGCAATACTGAACAATCATATCCTGATTCAGATAATCCATGTTTGATTTCTTCCAGAACAGTCACAGTCTTTCGTGCCGCTCCTTTAGCAGAATGTGACACTCCAACACTTGCGAGGACACGTCGATCCCCGGGACCAAGCAAAACATCAAATCGACTACCATAGTGATCGATCAATGTTGACATGAGTTGAATAACGTGTGTTGATGAATATAGAAGGGGACTCATCAAGCCAATACCAATCCTACATACCTCAGTCTTCTCAGCCACAGCTGCTGCAACAGTAGGTGCATATCTCAAAGATGGAAAATCGGTAATCCAAACCTGATCAATCTCTCCTTTATCAGCAACCTCTGCTTTCCGGATGGTTTCTGATAGCTTCTCCTTGACATTGATAGCCACTCCCCACTTCATTTTGAGTCCCTCCTTGCATCAACCTCTGCAAAGATGTCGACCAAAGCCTCCCTCCAATCACCTGAGAATGGTGGCCCAAGCACAATCTCTGTGGCTCCTATAGCAGCAAGTTCCTCAAATCTGTCTACCATGTGCTCCTTTGAGCCACTTATCGAGAAAACGTCGAGTAGTTCCTCGTCAACGAGCTCAGCACCCACTTTTGGACCCGATGCTGCAACAGTCCTTCGAATCAAGTCCACTTTCTCCCTGTCAACATCAAGCATGTCCAATACTGCATCTGGCATATCTCCAATTACCAAAGCAACAACTCGTCGAGCAACTCTCTCTTTTATTCCTTTGAAGGTTGGAACTGTTGGGACCCAGACAACTTTCTCAATATCGTCTTCTTTTCTTCCAGCTCGTTTTGCTGCATCATTGACAGTATCAATTGCAAAACGGAGATAATCAAAAGGAGCAGAAAGAATTGCTCCATCCGCAATCTTACCTGCGAGTTTCAGCATCTGTGGACCTCTAACTCCTAAAAACACTGGAATACTTACGGGACTTGTTAATCCCAAATCATAATTCTGAATTGAGAAGAGTTCACTACTAGCTTCAACTGTTTCTCCTGCCCAAAGCTGCTTCAATGTCTTGATGGATTTCTTGAGCTCTGTGACAGGCTTCTTGAGATTGATTCCAAGTCTATCGAGGTCTTGAATGCCTCCAATACCAAGACCAAAGACAAACCTTCCAGATGCAATCTCATTAAGAGTGACTCCTACACGAGCCAGAGTTGAGATATTGTGAACTGTGACAGGGATGATTCCAGTCCCAACTCGTACCTGCTTTGTCTGAAGAAGGGTTGTAGCTGTGAGAACAAAGGTTTCTTGTCCCAGTGCAATGTCCTCACCTACCCAGATACCATGAGCACCAAGTTGGTCTGCGTTTTTAGCAATCCAGCGTGTGGCATTCACAGCCATGTTTGTGGTAATACCAATACTCACTTCGTACGAGCTACTCATCTCTCTCAAATCACTCTCATTCTATATACTCCTCTCTCAAATATACTCCTCTCATTGGGGATATGTATTTCTGGAGGTGGGTGCAGTATATGTTGATTACATTGGTACGCATAGTCTGGGGAATCACTGGTTCTGGTGACCTTATTCGGGACATAATCAAGACAATGAAACAATTAGAGGTGGATCCAAGTATTCGTCTCACCGTTCTTGTATCCAAGGCTGGGGAACAGATGCTTCGACGATATGGTTTCTGGGATGAGCTGAACTCCTCGTTCTCAAAGGTCAAGAAAGAAATCAATGCAAATGTCCCTTTCATTGTAGGCCCGCTTCAGATAGGGAATTATGATGCCCTAGTGGTGGCGCCTCTGACTGCTAATTCAACAGCAAAGATTGCCTATGGTATCGCTGACACACTCATTACTAATGCTGTAGCTCAGACTCTGAAGGGAAGTACCCCAGTAATCCTTTATCCTGTGGATCAGGTTGACAAAGAAGTGAAGACAATCGGACCCGCTGGTGAAGAATTCTCAATCAAGCCCCGTAGTGTTGACCTGGAAAATGTTCGACGTCTTAAAGAGATGGAACGAGTCACTGTTGTTGACTCTCCTCTTGTCATTCCTGCTATCATTGAACAACTCCTCAAAAAAGAGTGAGGAATTCGAATGGAAAATGCCCCTCGAAAGAACGCTTTTGTGAGAAAGAAAGTGATTGATTGGTATCTTCAACATGGCCGTGACTTCCCATGGAGACGAACTACCGATCCATATCAAATATTAATTGCAGAAATACTCCTCCGTCGGACAACCGCTGCCGCGGTTTCAAGAACATTTTCGGATTTTGTAAATCGATTTGATACACCATCGCATCTCGCAAATGCAAGTGAATCAGAAGTTGCAAAGGCCTTGGCCTCTGTTGGCCTTCAAACAATTAGGGCAAAGCAATTCAGGAAGGCAGCCTCTATCATAGTACGTGATTTCGATGGGGTAACTCCAAGGTCTCATGACGACCTTCAATCACTTCCTGGTGTCGGGAATTATATTGCATCAGCAGTCCGTAACTTTGCCTTTGGTGAATCCGTTCCGCTGGTTGATGGGAATGTAATCCACTTTCTCTCTCGGGTCTTCGGTATCCAATTTACTGGGCCTAATGATGCAAGAGCCTGGGAGTATACCGACCAGTTTGGAGGATCTCACAAGGCTGAACTGTATTGGGGGATCATTGATCTTGTGGCTGCAGTTTGCCTTAGAAGAAATCCAAGATGTATCGAATGTCCTCTGACTGAAGTTTGTGACTGGTATGCAAAAAGCAGCGAGTCGAAATAACTAGTCCAAATCTGGAATTGATATCTCGACAGAGAGTTGCTCTCCACAAGGACACGTCGCATTAATCGGATATGTGTCTGGTGTGTCAATACTAATTTCTGCGCCTTGAATCGCAGCCTTATCTATCAATGCTTGCATGTTGTGAACCATATACCTAGCAAACCCTCCAACTAG
>JBHLPA010000152.1:0-6312 GCA_048939935.1 Promethearchaeota archaeon
ACTACTCTCCATCTCAAGGCAGACCCTTTGACCCATTAGAACTGCATCGCCAGATTGTACGAAATCTCACAATAGCAGGGATATATTCTGTCGTCAAACCATCAGTAGTTGTTCAATCAATTCCATCAATCACACGCGCAAATTACGACCCACTTGGAGAAGCTACTAGTGTACTAGGAATTTCTGATTCTGTGTTGATGCTGCCTGAGGAAATTGGGGCTGAGTCTGTTGAAATGATCACGAATGAAGGGTTCTTCTCTCCCATTGAGTTTGTACGGGGATCTGTAAATGGACTTGCAAAAGCTGGAGTTACTAATGCTGCGGAGAACCTACTAAACCTGAAGACGCAGATTGAAGAGAGTGATGAGATTCTAAGTGTGATTGGTCTCGATAACATCGACAATCTACAAACCCATATCACAACATATCTTCAGAGCCAAGTGCTAATCATCTTAGCCTTCCCCATCATGATAATGAGTCTAATGCTCACCATCTTCACCTCAGAAACCTCCGTTTCTCAGCGAAAGGGTGAGATAAGCGCACTTCGAGCAAAAGGGGCCTCATTCAATCAAGTGTTTTCTGCATTTATTTGGGAGTCTCTGATTCTATCCATGGCAGGTCTGCTAGCTGGAATCCTGTTGACTGTGTTTTCATCCCCACTAATGGGTTCCTCGACAGGTCTCCTGTCATTTGACCCTGCTCGATATGCTGAATTCGTGGCTAAGATGACAATCCCTCTGCAAGCACTAGCTCTATCAGTAGTCATTGCGCTGTTCCTTCCAGCGGCGTATCTATTACATGTGGCACGTAGAATTGATGTTACTGAAATTGGACAGCCCACTACACGGATGACCTATGAAATACCAGAAGAAACCAACATCTGGCTATATGCAATTGGTCTCGGTGGAACACTGGGCATTCTTCTCATAGTTCCTATATTCTTCAATCCTGTAGGACAGACAGCATTCATTGAGATTCTAGTTGCAACTGGAATTCTATTCCTCTCGTCCTATCTTGGCTCAAGAGCCATGCGACTAGTGACAGCAAATGCATCAGAGAGAACAGGTCGTTTGTTGGGTGAGAAAAAGCTCTACCTGACTCAGAGTCTTCGAAGACGGAAGGGTCAATTCATACCACTTCTTGTAATCTTAACCTTGACACTTACAACTACCACAATGATGCTCATTCAGACGGCAAGCTTTGAAGACACCCTCCAGAATGAGGCAAATTATGCACTTGGTTGTGATGTCCGCATTGAGGTTCCTGAACATAACTTTGATTGGATTAGTACGCTGGAGGGATTCGGTGGTGTCGAAAATGCTACACCGGTCCTTGAGAGTCTTTCATATATTGGGACCGAGGCATTCTATCTCGAGGGATTATATGCTAATGCATATCAGACGATAGGGAACTTCAAGTCATCAAGCTTCGTAAGTGGTACTCCTAATGAAGTGTTAACAGCTCTCCATAATACAGAAAATGGCATAATTATCAGCGAATATTATTCTGAAGCTTGGAATGTCACAATAGGCGATTCTTTGACAATTCGAGTCGGAGGTACTATTTTCACGGGATTTGAGATTGTCGGCATTATGAAGAGTGCCCCCGGTTTTGGTATGGCGTCATCACAAGATCTCGATGGAATACCATTCGGTGCATACTTTGATTTTCAACCAGGTCGGGGAGGCTTTGCACTAGTCAACCTTGATTATCTATCGACAGCAGCCTCTACCAATTCAACAAGGGTCTTCTTTGTGGGCACAAACTCACTGGAAGAAGCATCAGGTCTAATTGACTTTGTTAGTGCTATTCCATACGCGGTTGTTTACACAGCGAATAACATAGAATTCGGCTCTGATACAGTGACAGGTCTTTTCTTGGCTGGTATGGAAGGCCTTACTATGATTGCTTTCATCATGTGTGCCGCTATGGGAATTGCTTCAATTGCATTATTCTTGGGTTCCTCTGTAATGGAACGTGAACCTGAGTATGCATTATTCCGAGCAATTGGGGGCACCAAGAAACAAGTGGTTTCTTTAGTATTTGGCGAATTTGCAGGAAGTGTACTTGCCGCTGTCCTGATCAGTCTAGCCCTCGGAGTGATATTCGGATATACGCTGACTCTGCTGACATTTGGAATTTCCTCTGTGTGGCCTATCCTACCCAAGATTTTGACCTATCCGCTGGTGGTCATGGTCTTTACCGTAGCTCTTGAGTGCGGTGCTATGGTTGTCGCTTGCTATTTCCCTGCCAGAAGCGCAGGTGGAACAAATCCGGCTGAAGTATTGAGAAATATGTGAGGTAGTAAAAATGAATTCAACTGTAGAAATCGAAGATGAACTTGACCTTTACAGTGACCTACCAGATGATGTAGTTGTCAGTGTCAATGACTGCTACAAGATCTATAAGGCACAGGAACTTGAAGTTGTAGCACTGAGTGGTGTTTCCCTCCAGATTCTTGAAGGCAAGATCATGGCCGTTGTTGGTCCTTCTGGGTCGGGCAAGACCACATTGATCAATGTTATTGGGGGTATCACCAAGGCAACTGTTGGTAAGGTCTATTGGGCCAACCTTCGGACTGACATCACCAAGCTGAGCGAGAGAGTTCTTACTGAGGCTAGACGCAATTTCATTGGATTCCACTTCCAGCTAAACAATCTACTACCTCATCTTAATGCATGGCAAAATGTAGAGTTAGCGGCCAGGATTGCTGGTGTTCCCAGACAAGTTCGAAAGGACCGAGTTGACAGACTCATCAAACTTGTTGGACTTGAAGAGCGGAAGCGAAACAAGGCTACAACCCTAAGTGGTGGTGAGAAGTCCCGCGTTGCAATCGCTAGTGCTCTTGTCAATCTCATAGATACAGAGGGGAAGGGACTCGTTCTTTGTGATGAGCCCACCGGGGACTTAGACCCCGAAACTGGTGAGAGAATTCTTGACCTATTTCAGGAGTTGAATGAGACTATTGGTACATCATTCTTTATTGTCACGCATAGTCAGCAGGTTGCATCAAAGGCTGACGTGACAGTTGAGTTACGTGATGGAGTCATCTCAGGGTTCCATCAGGCTGGTATCGACCTAGACATGCTTGACACTACCCGAATTGTTCGTTTGGATGACAAACACAGACTCCCAATGCCTACTGACTTGTTGGACCTTGCAGGAGACCCACGAGAGTTCAGACTGAGCTTTGTGGATAATAAGTTCGTTCTTGTGCCACAGACTGGTGAAGTTGTTGACCAGATGCGTGAGAAGAAGGCTCGAATATGCAGAGTCTGCGGTGCAGAGATTCCTGGTGGAAAGTTCATCTGTCCGAACTGCGGAAGTCAGGTCACTGCATAGTTTCAAGAAGGTGCGCGGCTCACTTCTGGCGAGTCGCTCTTCTTGAATAGAGCAACAAGTTGTTCAATTGTGGTCCAGTGTTCCATATATTTTCGAATCATGCGGCGTTCTCTCTTCAGGTTCTTGATGCCGCTTAACTCGAGTTCCTTTTCGATGAATCTGTAGATCTCCTTTCCCTTCTTGTCGAAATCAGTGAGAATGAGAACCTGTCCGTCTCTCCCTGCTTTAACCTGTATTTTATCAAGGAGACTGGGTCTTTTTAGATGAGTCTGAGTCCTTATTATTGGTGCCTTCAGACCAAGGTTTCGCAGGACTGAAACATCCCTTTTTCCCTCCACGACCACAAGTAGATTCGGGTATCTTGAATCAAGGGTCTGTATTGTTTCAATGAGTTTTCGCTCATTCTGAGTCAGTCTTCCCATTCGTTTCTGTTCAACAGATCTCCAGAGACCATCTTTTCCTCTGTTCGATTCATTATTCTCTTCAGTCAAAAGACCACCATGTCTGGATTAAGGTGATATCGCGACCTTCATTGTTTCTCCCTTACTCATCATCTCAAGAGCCTCGTTAATCTTCTCAAGTGGCATTTCGTGTGAAATCAAGAGGTCTGGACTCACATCCCCTGCGATGATAAGTTTCAGTGCTTGTTCCACATGTCTTGGTTTGAGATGAAATACTCCCTTGATGGTCAATTGCCCGTAATGAAATCTTACTGTGTCAATCTCAAACTTAGTTCCTGAAGCTGCTCCACCGAAAAGGACTGTTGTCCCTGCATCACGAGTCATTTCCACCGCTTGTTCCCAGGTCTGAGGGATTCCAACTGCCTCAATTACGACATCAGCGCCGTATCCTGAGGTCTCTTCTTTTACACGTTTGATTGGGTCCTCTTTAGAGGGATCAATAACGATGTCTGCTCCTGCTTTCTTTGCTATATTCCTTCGGAGTTCAGCAAGGTCTGATGCTATCACGGTAGATGCCCCGCTCTTCTGTGCAAGCATAATCAGCATTTGACCTATTGGACCAGCACCAATCACAACGACAGTGTCTCCTAAGCTGATGTTGGACTCCTCAATTCCATGGACCACACAGGCTAATGGTTCAGTAAGAGCTGCATCTCTAAAAGAGAGTGCTTCTGGAATCTGATGAGTGTTCCACCGAACAACGTCTTTAGGAACTCGAATGTATTCTGCAAATGCCCCGTTCACAAGATTGTCCTTCAGCTTAGCGCAGAGGTTTGGCATGTCCCTCTTACAAAAGTAGCAATCTCCACATGGTGCTGAGTTTGTTGCCACAACCCTCATACCACCTTCAAATCCTTTCACACCTGCACCAACATCCTCTATTGTCCCTGCATACTCATGACCAAAAAGGGACGGTGTGTGCTTGATGAGGACCGGATGACCTCTCTTGTATGTCTTGACATCAGTCCCGCATGTAAGGGCTTTTCCAACCTTGATAAGGAGTTCACCGGAGCTGATCTCTGGAACATCGGTTTCCTCGTATCGAACATCGCCAATGTCGTAATACATCGCAGCTTTCATTCTACGAGACATAAGTCACTACCCCGCGCACCTTCTATTAGTCTGTTTAAATCACTTCCTGACTGACAAACCACAATGCTTAACCATCCTTCACCCGAGCCAGAGAATGGATGTATTGTCATGCGAATCAAGTCAAAATATCCTGAGAGTATGGAGTATCACGCAGAGAGTGAGTGGGACGGAAAGACCGGTGGAACAATCACCACTAGCGATAACTGTCAGATTGTATACGATACGCCAAAGACATATGGTGGTCGAGGTGAGGGGATCTGTCCTGACGAGATGTTCGTGTCTGCAGTGCTTGGTTGCTTGAACAACACATTCCTAGATTTTCAGCGTCGTTTTGAAATGGAGCTTGTTTCATTCAAGTTGAGTGGGAGCGCAAAGGCTGTCTTTGATGGAGAGGGTTATAAAATAATAGGACTCACAGTCACTGGTGAGGTCGTTGTGGGTGAAGATGAGCTTGAAACCGGTCAACGTTGTGTTGAGCTGATGCAACAATATTGTCATCTCACAAGGACTATCAAAGATTGTCTTCCTTTTGATTACGATGTAACCGTACGTGAGGAATGAACTAACTCTCTAATTCTCTCATCAGCTGTCCAATCCTATCCATATACGCCTCGATGTTAGACCATTGCCCACCTTGAAAGAAGACGCTCTTGCAGTACTCACAGAGCCAGAACTCTGTGTAGTTTCTATAGGTCTGGTCTGGTACCAATCCCTCAATCCGTTCTTTTTCTCTACCAGTAAGATGAGTCAGGACACCATTACACTTGGTGCATCGTGACTTGGAAGGGTCTGCCTCTGGCTTGATTCCAAACCTCAGAAACACGCTAGCAACTTCTTCATTCACTGTCCCTCTGACTAGCATGAATTCTATACCTGCATCCTCAGCTCGCCTCGACAGAAGTGCATCAGAAGTCAATAAGACACGTTGTTGTTCATGCGCAATCCGCAATAACTCATCATCATGGATCACTGTGGAATAGAATGCATCGTGACCTGTAAGTCTGAGCCACGTGGCTAATTTGCCTAGCATCGCATCGACAATGAATTTTTTCACTGTTTTTCACCGAAGATGACTCTAGCAGCGTTTTTCCACATGACCTTCTCTATCTCGTCTTTTCTGATCTGCTTGTGTCCCTGGTCAATCAACTCTGAGGGTGTCTGTAACTCCATGACGAATTCAGTCCATTTCTTGATTGGCATTATGGATTCGAATAACGGAAAATCACTCCCAAAGATCACTCGATTAGGAAATACACGCCACATCTTTGCATCTGCAATCATCTGATAGAACTTCATTGGAACTAAAGCCGCAGAAACTTGCCAGCCAGAAATATCGACAGAAACATTTGGATTCTTTGCAGATATCATCAAGGTCTCATCTTGCCATGGATACCCGACATGTGCTAGTATGATATTC
>JBHLPA010000153.1:0-6231 GCA_048939935.1 Promethearchaeota archaeon
CTCCCTCAAAATGTCTTAGTTTCTCTCCATGCTCGCTTTCGACCTGTCTAAGAATTCTTCTGAGTTTCTCTCGATATGGAGCTTCATCAGGGACTGGATCTACAACTAACAACACCAATACGGTGTCTCCAACCTCGATTAGTATGTCATATGCCGCCTTTCTAATGGTCCTAATTGGTGTCTTGGCAAATATGATAACCGCAGTGACAAAACCTGCGATAAGGTCTGGATCGACTGTGAGTTCAGCATATGGTATGTTTAGTACGGATTCTCCACCTTCCAATCGAATGAGGGAGATATAACGTACCTTAGAAACATCCAGTGCCATTCCTCAGACCTCCTTTTGCCCCCCTTCCTTGGGAGCTGTGTCAACGTAGCCCAACACACCGGCGTCAATCAGACGATTTGCCACAGTCTTAACTGCTTCCATGTTGAAGGGGAGAAGTTCACAAATTTTAGATAGCGGCTTTTTGCCATCAATCTGCTCCACTAATTTTGTAAGTTGATCTCCATATACACCAAGAAGGAACATCGGGGGATCCATAATCTTAGCCAATATAGAAGAATCTTCTAAACGTCTGGTCAGTGTTATCCATTTGTATTTGTCTAGCATTGATAGAATTGCTAAAATCGCTGAATCATCGATCTCGGACCTTTCCAATATCTCCTCTATTGTTCGCTTACCATTGATATATCCGAGAACAACCTGCAGTTTTTCATCAGTTTCACCAACACTCCAAGGAATTTCAGTATGGTGATCTGGAGTAGCATCAGATTTTGAGACAAGTCTTGGAATGAATTTGTAATCGAACGTTCGATACGGGTATACTTGAAGAATATCCAGAGCATATTCTCTAAAGGGGCGAATATCTCCTTTCCAAGCGACCAGTTGTTGTTGATATTTAGTTTCGAATCGTTCCACTATCTTAATCAGATTGTTTCTATAAGGTATTTCATCTTCTACCTTATCAACGATGAGTAAGCCAACAACATGTTCTCCTTCTTCAATAACTACTACATATCCTTCCTTGACAAAGGTCTTGAGTTGTCTATTCTCAAAGATGATGACAGCAAGAACGAAACTGGCAACTAAATCAGGGTCAACTGACATAGCTCGATACGGGATGCCAATGATGGGTTCACCCCCCTCTTTTCGAACAAGGGAGATATATCGAACCTGTGCTTTCTCCTCAATAGTTTCGTTCACAATAAATCGACTACGTGTTTCCTAAATAAGCTTGTTAGAAGAAATCCATTAATCCACTCTGTGTAACCATAGTAATATCCTCATCACTATCTAGGTTATACCCTATGACTTGTTTCAGGTCAGTCACAGTGTAGGAACTCCCTGTACTTGTGACAAGAAGAGACCCTTTCATACCAACAACATCGCCAACTAACGGTCGTTGGTCAATTGGATCAGATCGTTTCCTCCAAGGAGTTGGTTTGGTATCTAAGACTGGGAGAGAGTAGTATTTCGCTAGATCTTCCAATTCTACTTTTGTGCCGAGCTCAATATTCTCAATCCCAATGATGAAATCATCAACTATTGACTGTGCGGTATCAATATCCAAGGAATCTTGGAGACTCTTTATCTTCCTCTCTCCGCGTACTACTTTCGAAATGTTGGGATGCTTGCCAATTCGGTCTTCTCGACGTCTTGCTTTTCGTCCTCCTATTATTGTATCAATGATGCCACCAAAATCAGCTCCTTGTTCAACCCATCGCAAGCGGACCCTTCCTTTTGATGAGACTCCAACCTTTAAGGTTGAATCATTGAAAACAACAACATAAACTACATACTCTGAGTTATCACACTGAATTTTTCTAGCTTCTGTAGCGTTGCAGGTTCGACCATCACAGCGAATACATGGATCGTAAAAATCAACAGCTGAACATGGACCACAACGTATTCCCTGACGTAGGATGACTGTTTCTTCAGGACAGCGGATCAACTTTCCAGTTGAATCGATGTTACCAACACACCGTTTGGGTCCACTGAAAGACCAGTTGAGATGTTTACCTGGAGTTAGAGGTAAGAAATCAAGATCCTCCTTACCGTCCTTCCAGATACGCAGACCAGACTCGTATCTTTCCTTTTCCAAAGGCCTCCATGCTACATCAATAACCTGCAATGTAGCCACCTCAAAATCGCTTGAACCGACTCTTTCCTCTAATCATCCACTCGACTCCAGCGATGTTCAAATCAGCCTTACATCTAGGACATTTGCCTTCCTCATCAAGATTATTCATGTTAAGGTAGACTGAGTATCGCTCAACTACCTTGAAACCACACTCAGGGCAATATGTATTCTCATAATCATGACCAGCAACATTACCTGAATAAACAAAGACCAATCCAGCTTCTTTTGCCACATTGATATGAGCCTCCAATGTGGCAGCTGAAGTTCTTGGCAAGTGTGCAAGTTTGTAGGTAGGAGCAAATGCAGTGAAATGGAAGGGAGTTCGTTCTCCAAGGTTCTCAACTACCCATTCAGCCAATATCCGGGAATCCTCTAACGAGTCACCAACTTCAGGTATGATGAGATTAGTAATCTCGATGAATATGCCTTTTTCTTTCATAGCCAACATAGCATCAAAAATAGGTTTAACTTTGGGAACGGACATAAGGTCTTCGTAAAATTTCTTGTTTGCACTACCCTTGAAATTGACAGATGCTGCATCAAGATAAGGTGCGATGTAGTCTATCGCTTCCTGCGTCATGTATCCATTTGTTACAAATGTGTTGAACATTCCCTTGTTGTGAGCGATTTCTGCAGTATCATGAGCAAGTTCCATGAAGACAGTTGGCTCTGTATAAGTGTAGGTAATCCCTGCACAATCATATTGGTCAGCTAATAATACAATCTCTTCAGGGCTTAGCTCTCTTCCAACTGGAGTTTCTCTATGAGCTGAATGATAGTTCAGACAAAATTGGCAACGAAAGTTACAAGATGATGTGCTTATTGAGAATGCGCTACTCCCAGGTGCAAAATGAAAAAGTGGTTTCTTTTCAATAGGGTCTGGGGCCATACCATCTATCAATCCATAAACTATAGTATACAGCTTACCATCCTTTGCCTTTCGAACCCGACAGAAACCTGTTTCACCATCATGTATAACACACCGACGGGCACAAAGGTCGCAGCGGATACCACTCTTCAGATTTGAGTATAGTGCAGCTTCTCTCATCGTAGTTGAAGAGGGAGTTGAGTCTTATGCCTCTTACGGTGTAGCTGGACATTTCTCATGCTAAATCAAAAGAGATTTTGTTAAAAGGGATTGTTTGGAATATTAGACTGGTTTGGTAGATGACAGGACCCAAGGATTTTGAGCGAATAGGAGATCTGTTCAACCTTGCATCGAAAAGTAACAGACCATTTCTTATTAGATGCTCCGAAACAAAATACCTTGCTGTCAGAGATTATAGTCGAGCGACCAATGTTACAGTTGAGTTGGCAAAACAAACACTAAGAGAAGCTAATTCAGGTTTAACTAGTAGAGCTGATTTTAGAGGTTATCTGACCACTTTACAAAATGCTGTTGAGTCAGGGATGATAGATAACAATGCCATCAAGGCACTTGAAAATCTAAGAACTAAATATCTGGAGAAAGTTCTCCGTCCAGCTGTACAAACATATCTTGAAGATGATGAACAAAAGACCTCGGAAATCGAACTCCTCTATAACGATGCGTTGAGAATCGAAGCGCTGCTTGAGGTAGTCCAATTTCTAAAGAAAATTGAACCGGTTATTTAGTGTCTATCCTACTCTGGTTTGTGGTCACGGTGTACCAATTTTTGACCATCAACGACCCAGGCGATTCCAAGAGCTTGGAATTCATCAGCCCATTTCATGACAATTGCAGGTGCGACTCCAAGAGACCTGGCTATTTCACGGATAGACATCTCTCCATGTTCCTCTACCATTAAGAACGCCTTAGTCTTCTCTGTGCTATCCATCAAATCGAGATAGCCTTCAAGAGTTTCTTGAGTATGTTCAAGTTTAGCGCGGGTTTCATTAAGATCGGTTGTAGCTCTCTCAAGATTAGCTGTTGCTCTTTCATGCTCAGCCTTGAGTCGGTCCAATTCCCTTGCTTTATCACCCGACTCGAAAGACCTAAGGCGAGCACGAATTTCTTCCATCTCGGTCAAACGATCTGCAGTCTTTGCCTTCTCATCCTCAAGCTGTCTAATCTTGGTCTTGAGGTCACCAATTTCGAGATCCTTCTTCGCAACCTCATTCGAGTACTCCGTACCCCGCTGTTCTGCGTTGGTTGCTCGAGTTTCAAGTTCCTTTGCTTTATCTTCCAAGAGATCGCGAGAAGCCTCCAGTGTCTTAACCTTCGCCCTTAATTCAGTCAGAACCTCAACATCTGTTTGAGGAGCCGCTTTAAGTCTTGCAAGTTCTTCCTCTATTTCCTCATTTATTACCTTGAGATTAGCATTGTCTTTGCGGAGATTTTCAATCTCTGATTCTCTTGTTTCAACTTTCCTCTGAGTAATACTTAGCTCCTGAGTTAGTTCATCGATTCTTCTCTCGAGCACCTTCATTTTCTCTGCTATGTCCTTCGGAACCTCGACTTTCGGCTTCATACCGAGCTCCGAAGCCAGGAACTCAATCTCAGTAGATGACCTTTGAGTGAAATCGTCAATGTTTGATTTTAACGCGGAAAGCTCTTCGTAGGTAATTTTCATTGCCTCTTTAAGGCTCTCAGTCAGGTCTCTAACCTTCTCAAGAATTGGCGTGGACATACCGGAGGTCAATGATTCTTCGACTTTGTAAAATTCCTCATCAACGATAGGTTTCACATCATTGTCAACATATGTGACTTGAAGATTTGTCTTCGCTACACGCTTACTACGTGAAACGATATCTCCTCTCATACTAACAAGATTGCCTTTGAGTCCAACTAGGAATGACAAAACAACAGGAACAAGGTCTCTCTCAATGCGATCAATTGACCCATCAACATTCATTATATTTCGTTCGAGAAGACCGATACTATCCTGTAATTTTTCTATACTTTTATCAATCTCCATTCGTCGACGGACTTGATCAGCTGATTCTACTCTCATGACATCACTGCTCATTCGACCCGAATCAATTAGCTCCTGCCTCATTTCATTGTCTACGCCGAGCTCAGTGAGAAGCTCATCCACAACGCCTTTGTCCCCAGAGGGTGTTTTGTCAGGATCTTCTGCCATGCGAAAACCTCGCGTTCCTCATCCTATAAAGGACAGATGGTTAGTTAGTCAGATAATACATAAATCTATTCGAGTCAAGCCCAAAGTATACGAGGAGCCTGTGAAGTAGTTATGCGGCTTAAAATTGAGATGCAGGCGAACATCCTTAACCGTGGTTCATCGAAACTGACACAAGGAATAATAACCTGGCATCTCTTCACTGACATTGAAAATCAGTTTGTAGAAATGATAGATGTCTTTCCACCTTCCAGAGTCACAGAGAAGGCAGAGAAGAACATGGTAGCTGTCGTAAAGGTTCCAGATCTAAATCCAGGAGAGAGCTTCTCACCAACTGTGGTTTTACGAATTGATACAATCACGCGCGACTGGCTTATGGAGCCTCGTTCAATTACCGAAGAACTCATTGCAAGAACAAGAGGTAACTATTGCTCTTTGAAGAAATACTGGGAAATCGATGACCCATTAGTGCAGGAACTTTCTCAAAAAGCAGCTGAGAGAGCAGGTAATGATGAATCCTATGCAAGACATGCTTTCAAGATGGTTCGAGAAAGTCTGAAGCTCAAGACTCCTCTAGATGAGCGAAAAGGGGCTGCGCGGGCTATCAGAGAGAAGGAAGGAGACTGTGATGAACATGCGGATCTCTTTATTGCATTACTTCGTGCAGTTAGAATTCCAGCGAGAAGAATCGTTGGACATTATTATCGAGACGGGATGGACCCAGAACCGCACGCGTGGTGTGAAGTGTTCCTCAAGAGGAATGGGTGGATTCCTGTTGACCCAGCACTGGGCAATTTTGGAGTAATGTCTGAACACTACTTCTCAAGAATTCGAGAGGGGCTTGAATCGGAGCGTCATAAAATTGAGTTGAAGGGAGTTGGAGAGTCAACCATGGTTGAGGAAGATGTCAAGATGACTATCTTGAAGAATGGTCAGGCATGAAAGCCCTGAATCTTGCCCATCGTTTCTAGTTTCACAAACATCTCAGCTCCGAAATACCAACAAGAGTGTGTGTCGAATATGCAACA
>JBHLPA010000154.1:0-6217 GCA_048939935.1 Promethearchaeota archaeon
ACCAGGATTAGTCGAGATTCGGGCAGTTTTTGTTGCAGGAGCTCCACAAACCGGACAGGTCTTAGGGAATCGAATCTGACTGATCTTTGCTCGGACAATTGGTTCATCAAAATGCTGTCGACTTCTTGTCACAGTCAAAGCGAGTATCACCAGACCTGTTACAACTGTTGGTATCCTAATTTAAACTATCGAAGGAGGTAAGTAACCAGCTGTCATAAGTATGCATTCTCAATCTGGTTGAAAACAAATTCCTTCATACTCTGAGAAGCAACTATCGAATCATCTATATTTACATCCTCTAAAGACTCAACCTTTTCAAACCTGAGTGAGAAGCCTAGTTCTTCAAAGCTTTTCTTTAGCCTATCTTCAGCACCAAAATGACGCATTCCTATATTTAGTGCCTTGAGAATCTTGTGACCATAATGAGTCAACCATAATGAGTTCAATATTGAAATACTAGCCTTGGTCAAAACGACCGAATTCTCAATCTCATTCTTTCGTGCTTCAACCATTTTGGCGATTAGTTTCGAAGCTCGACTTTCTCTCATTGCTTCAGCATCTAAGAATAGTGTGGGTCCACCTTTAGATATCTGCTCATCGAGCAACTCCACAGTCCTATCAAATATAGCTCGACGGGCAGCCTGGTAACTCATAGAGTCATCTGTGGTATCGAGGAGTTTAGATGGATTCCCATCAAATCCAGCAAGTTCCTCCATACCAAGTCCAATTAATAGACCCCTCTGGACATGATACCATTTATCGATAGAAATTTGGTCCAAGATATTGAGAATTCTTTCTCTAAGTTCTGACCATTGCATTCTCATTGCCAAGCTCTGATATGTTGTCCACATTAGAACCGGGGGAGCTGTCCAAGGCACTCTGTCAGGACGAACGAGTAAGAATCGCTCACCCAACTCTTTTGTAGTAAACAAGTACCGAAGTATGTAATCAGCGTAAATTACTACTGAGGAATCAACTAGAACTTTGGTACGAGTAAGAACCGGAGTGAGGTCAAGGGACTGAATACGATTATTGGTTAAATTCAACGTGTTTAGGTTCATGCAATTTACAAGCGGCCAAAGATTGAGAGATGGAAGATGATTATTCTCAAGTCGCAGTTCCGAAAGTTTCGTATTTTCAACCAATGGAGAGAGGTCTAATTCCTCAAGCATATTATTAGCCAAATTCAAACTAACAAGATTAATGCACTTGCTAAGATTTGCGAGATCTACTTTCTTCGCAGCTCTTGTAATTAGGTCAATCTTTTCGTCACTACAACGATATTTTGTTTCTTCTTGACGTCCGTGTGGACTCCAGTATCGAATAGTGATTTCATCCATTTAGGACCTGACCAAGAATTCCTGATGCATTAGTCTTGATAAATGCAAGTCTATGAGGATTCGTCTGTTTCAATCTGGAAAGGAGCCTTTTTTTCAGCTTCAATGAGATAGTGATTATCGATAGCCTCAAACACAATTCTATACGCATTACGTTCGTTGAAACCAAGCAAGATTAATTCTCTAATCAAAGCGTCTGGTGTAACACCATGATCAATTTTCATTGTTTTGAATACAGACACAATTGGTGCCAGTCTTTCTGGTAAATCCTTCTTGGCTCCTACATATCTAGAGAATAAAGGCCCATCGAAATAACTAGCGAATACCTTGTCGAAGGTTTCGATGACCTCCTCAGAGAGAGTTCTATAAATTGGGGTTACAATGGAATCATTATAGTCGTATAAACCACCTATTTCTCTACTAAGAGTTTCAAGCTGAATCTTTTGTCTAGTAGATGCTGATTCTACTGTAATAATTACGCAGATAAGCTCCTCCGATTGAACAGCAGTAATAACCTCAGTGATGGGGATTGCTGTCCATTTCGGTGAGTCCATTGAAAATTCCTCCCTGAAATGAGAGATTGCAGATATGAAGGAGCTGAGAAGGGTTTCTTCAAAACCACCTTTAATGACCTTTGAATATACAGAGAGTCCAACTTTCCTCTGGATAATAAGAAGACCAATCAGGTTCTTTGCATCTTCTAACCGGCCTTTTAGTTCTAGTAATTCTAAGTTTCTCTTTGTAGTGATTGATGAGTAAAAACGACGTCCTATCATAGCTGATGCTAAACAAACTAGTAGGCCCAAAGCGCCGACTAGTCCTGCTTGAATGTATGTAGCAAACACAGTTTCAGGGCGGGCTATAGAACTTAACACGATTTCATGAGAGAAGAGAGCATGATGCTCCTTCTCAATTGTTATTCTAATCAGATACAAACCAATATCGGGAACAGTGACATTCACTGAATAAAGTCCGAGTGATTCAATAAAATACCCTTGAGAGATTATTCGATCTCCAACTCCGCTGGTGTCAATCAGAACATAACTAACCATGGCTGAATTGATGCCATCTCCTGTGTCACTCGAGAGAGGGCATACACTCAATGTCAAAAGTGAGTCTGCATATTGGGTATAAGTGGAATTCAGAGGATGAGCTGATGAAAGTTCTATTGGTATTAACTGTGTAGTCAGAATGAAGCTAGTTACTTGCTCTTCAAACCCAACTTTAGATATCCAGAAAGTTGCGTTCCAGGCTCCTGATACAGGTGTTAGCGTGAAATTGTACCAACCATCACTTGAGGCTGAGATCTCAAAGAAATCGCGGATAGGAGCCGAAGGCATAAGTTGTGCTCCAACAATCCCACTTCCAAGAATCGAGTTATAGTAAATTGAGAAATTGTAGGTTCGTCCTTCATAATAATTTCCGTTCACCCCTTGGAATGAAATGGATGTTGGTACTTTAATGACTTCAAATACAAAAGAGGTTACAGCATAATCAAAACCAAACTTAGAGAAACGAAGGTACACTGCATATGTACCAACTTCGGGTACACGAATTGAGATGTTGTAATATCCATCAACTGATTCAATCCATTCTACTACACTAACTGGATTATATGTCACATTAACAATTGCATCTTCAATACCGTATAGATCATCTGTGTGATAGAACAATGAGACGGTACAGGTTTCATTATAGAATAACACCTCTGGGGGAGGAGCTCCTGATATATCAACTTCAGTAGGAACAGCACCAACAATTATGTAGAAAGAAGTTGCGGCTAGACTATGTGCGGGCTTTGTTGCGGTCAATGTAATGAAGTAGGTACCACTCAATTTGGCTGTGAATTCAATGGTGTAATTTCCAGACTCACCAGGGACAGGTTGTCCATCTGTAAAAAGAAGACCATCTTGTGGATCGCTAAATGTCAGAACTGAAACATTAGCACCATCTATTCCAACACCAGTAAGGAACATGTATCGGATTGTTACATTATATGTATCCTCAGGGTCCAGTTCAATGTATTGACTTCCAACAATGGTCAGAAGAGTCACAGTTGTAATCTCGACAGTAATTGAATAACTTGCCTTCGAATGGTAAGGCATTGTCGCATTGACGACCATTGTAAAGAATCCAATTCCAGATAATGAAGAATTGACATCGGCTTCCCACCAACCTTTTGCTAGATTTGGGCTAAATGGAATAGCTGCCCCAGACCAGTTTCCCACAATTGTTGCATCTGATAGTATTGGTGTGCCTGTATCTTGATCATAAAGATAGATTGCAGCTGTGAAGATTTCATCCAGTTGAGCATCAATATGAGGGGTTTGTGCAATTATATTCAAGAGATGATGAACTTCAAAGAAGCCATATCCATAAGCGACTTCTGTTCCATTAGTCCAAAAAACACTAACGTGCCATTCTCCAGTCGTCGCATTGAGAGAAGATAGAGTCCATTCACTACCAACGACAATAGATCCACTGGCATTGCCTGAGAATTCAGTACCCCATACAGTACTCTCGGGTGAATACCATGTTATTTTGAGGTTTGATACTGAAGAAACAAGACTACTTGTCGTCCCAATTTCTGTAGTGCATCTGATACTATCTCCACTGTGCAAAATGTGAATATCCTCCCAAACAGATTCATCTCGTGCTTGTGTCTTCACAGATTGTGCATAGTTAGGTCCTTTGATATTGATCTTCCACCAACCAACTGAATCTATTCCTCCACTTGGAACCTCGACCTCTGATATCATTGAAACTGGATTCCCAAATGGATCTTCAACAGTTGTATTTTCCCAATCTTCTGGACAATAAATGACGAGACCAAGATTCCTTGCTTCAGGAGATGATTGCACATAGGTATAGAACGTGATATTCACACTAGAATCATAATCAATGATATATGATGTTCCAATATTATCGAGATTCGTAGTGGCCGATGAATTATAAAGTCGATACATCTTACTAAATTCTGCTGAAAAATCAAAGTCTATAGAAGTATTAGATGAGAATTCTAGTGGAATTATCGCATCAGTCCAGTAACTATGGTTTAGAAATGCAAGACCTGAATTTGAAAAATCAATAGTCCCGGTTTCAGTAGTTGTAACAGATAGGTCTACTTGCTCACATGATAGTTCACCAAATCCCTTCAACTCGAGATTATTCAAATATACAGTCAAGAATTGACCATTTGTCGCATCACCATCCAGGTCAGGGTCTGTTTCATCTATATCAACAGATGAAGAAACCGTTTCGACGGATAGAACAACACGCGCTTCAAATGAAGACGGGCAGTCTGTTATATTGACAAGTAAGGGACCTGTATTAAACCACACTTGCCTTTGTGTCATATTGGTCAAGTCGATGGACCAATTCCAGAGTTCGGTAGAACCATCAAGAAGTTCAAAACGAAGTGAAAAGATATCTTCAAAGTTTGTACCGATTGGTCCTCTAATATAGTTATAATCAAGACTGAAGTAGAACAGATCATTTAGTTCGCTATTGTCGATATTTTGATACCAGTAGATATACGTGCCATTATAATGCCTATAGAATGAGCTAAAGGAATATCCTTCATTCTCAAGTATTACGTAGTTATCGGAATCTTCAACATAAGAAGCCCTCTGGCGCCCCCATTGGTTCTCAACCTCCCTTCTCGCTAGCCAACCATCAGGGTGATATTGACCGTCACCAATCCAATCAACATTGGTTCCGGCATTTCCTGTTTCAAATGTACCATTGAGAGCGTAAAGCCTCAGAATATCATTTGCTGTTACTTTGACCTGTTCTCCAATCCATCCATCTGTTGTTCTAGGAACATCCCGAGAGAAGGAACACGAACCAACTACTTGCAGATCATTAGCGCCGACACTATCAGTAAGGTCATTTTCAAACTTGTAGTGAGAAACGAGATTCCCATCTGCAATAGTCATGCTGGGTAGATAATCACTTTGAATCTCCTCTAGATTTCTCTGCACTGAATAAAACCTGAAATCATCGATGTTTCCATCCACTTGAGCACCTGGCCGACTGATAGAATTCATGATGTTATTTTCAGTATGGAAACCAACAACGGACCCTGTCCACGAAGATGTTGAAGTATCTTCAACAGGAATCGTAGTTTCATCACCCCAAAATATAGCAAGATAATTCGTGTTTTGATCCCACGTGATTGCGATAAAGTACCAGTGATCAACTTCCCAGTTGTTCTTTGAACCTTGAAGAGTTCCATCTGAGCCCCAGTCTAAGACAAGTTGGTTACTAGTCCAGCGAGTCTCAAAATCAGCATCTTGTCCCCAAAACCGACCATGAGGAGCTACCAAATCCCACTTCCCCCAGAATGAGATTGTTCCCGCAGCAACACCAAAATCTGCCGAACCTCCTGAGCCTACCAAGAAATATCCTCCCTCTCCTTCTCCAGAATAGTAGTTCGCTGGGGCACCTGCAGGGAGGTAAATCTCAGAAATAGGGCTGGAGTCAATATCCGTGCGGGCAGTACCTAACTGAGTCATTCCTGAGGAGGTTGAACCAGTGTGCTTCAACAGAATCGGGTCAAGATAACCAGTTTGGACATCTGAAGTTTTGAAAAAGCTTGTTGGAAACCCAGAATCGTTGATGCTACTCGAAACAGTATTGGTAGTGACAACAGAAGGACCGACATACGGGAGCATAGCTAGGACTAGTACTAGTAGTGGAATACCAACTGCTCCTCTTCTAGGCACGTCTTGCGCCTCTATGATTTTTCGGATAACCGTCTACCATCGATTTTCAACTGCAAGAGTAGTATCATGCAGGCTGGCCCGGATAGCATCGGCGTGAATGCTTGGTTATATTCGAAACTACTATATTTCAGCTAATGCTGTGTGAACCTCATT
>JBHLPA010000155.1:0-6213 GCA_048939935.1 Promethearchaeota archaeon
CTTCGGCGTCACCAATATGTGGATTCATCCAACTAAGAAGTACGTTTGGGCTAATGTTGATGGTGAGAAATGGGTCATTTCACAAGCTGCGGTTGAGAAGCTGCGGTTACAAGCGAAAGAAGTTGAGGTCTTAGATACCTTCCCAGGCTCCAAAATAATAGGTAAGAATTTCAAAGCGATTCATGATGGTCATGACATACCAATCCTACCAGCAGAATTCGTTGATGTCAATAATGCTACTGGCGTGGTATACTCCGTACCTGGTCATGCACCTTTCGACTACATCGCTCTACGAGACTTATGGGATGACCCCTCTGGTCTGGATAAGTATGGTATCTCTGCAGAAGATGTTAGGTCCATTAAGATAATTGGCATGATTGATATCAAGGGATATAGTGAATTTCCCGCAAAAGATGCTGTTGAAAATCGGGGCATTAAATCACAGTCCGAAGATGAAAAGCTGGAGGATGCGACACAGGAGATCTACAAGGCTGAATTCTATGATGGTGTCATGAAGGACAACTGCCAACAATTCTCTGGAAGAAAGATTAAGGATGTCAAGGACGACGTTGTTGAGTGGATGAAAACGATTAATCGAGTCGATGTCTTTTATGAGCCTGATGAGCGACCTGTAGTCTGTAAATGTGGAACTGATATCCAGGTTGGTGTTTTTGCAGGTCAGTGGTTCTTGGATTATACAAGCCCCGGATGGAAGGAAAAGACTAGAGCCGCATTGGCCGCTATGGATATAGTACCTGAGCAGTATAGGGCTTTGTTCGAAAACACCTTCGATTGGCTTACTCAGCGACCCTGCGCCCGTAAACGTGGTATAGGTACAAGGTTGCCCTTTGACCCAGACTGGATTATTGAATCGCTGTCTGATTCAACAATCTACATGGCATACTATACCATTGTGCATCATATCCGAGCAAACAAGATTAAACCTGAGCAACTGACACCTGAATTCTTCGACTTTGTCTTTCTAGGCAAGGGGACTCCCGCTAAGGTGAGTAAAACCACCGGAGTTAATGCGGCTATATTGAAGACTATTCAGAGTGAGTTCCGTTATTGGTATCCCAATGATCAACGTCACACTAATCCTGCTCATATACCAAATCATCTGAGCTTTGCATTATTCCATCATGTGGCAATCTTCCCTGAAAAATACTGGATTCAACAAATCAGTATAAGCGAGTATTTGGTCATGGCTGGTGGGAAGATGAGCAAGAGCAAGGGTAGTGTAATACCCCTAGTTGAGGTCCCAAAGAAGTATGGTGCGGATGTATTTCGAGTCTATGCCATGGCTGCAGCGGAACCCGCGTCCCTTATGGAGTGGCATGAACGTGATGTGAGTGCCATGATTGGTCGCACAAAGCAGTTCAAAGAAATCATGTTCAAGTACTCAAAGAAGTCCCCAAAGGTCTACACTAAGAAGGACAATCCAACTATGGCAACAAGATGGATTGTTTCACGAGTGAACACCCTGGCAGAAAAATGTACCAATCTCATTGAAGATTTCCGACTACGTGATTATGCCATCATAACCACATCAGAGATGATTCGGACCGTAAATCAGTATCTCAAACGTCCTGGTGTTCCCAAGGATGAACGTGATGCCACTATAGCGTATGTGTGCGATATCTGGGTCAGGTTAGCGACTCCTCTAATGCCTCATATGTGTGAAGAGATTTGGTCAAAAATGGGACACGATGGATACATCTCATTGGCAGACTGGCCCAAACCCAACAAGAAGCTGTTAGATCAAGCGGTAGAAACTGCATACGAAGTTGTGGAGTCTACCATCCGGGACACAAGAGAGATCATGAAGCTGATGAAGGGTAAGAAACCCACGAAACTTCACATCTATGTCGCTCCCGAGTGGATGTTCAAAGCTATGAACAGTATCAGGGAGGCGAATCTATCCATCATTGTTGGCGATATCATGAAACACTTGATGTCCAACGAGGACTTCAGAAAGCATGGCAAACAAGTGAAAGGAATCGTGGATCGTATCGCTAAGGAGAATGGGCTGTGGGAACACTCTTCCAGCTCAAAGAAAGAGATGGCTGCTTTGTCTGAATCACTTGACCATCTGAAGGCAGAGCTAGGAGTCGATGTGTTCATCTATGGCTCCGATAAGCCAGAATATGACCCACAGAACAAGGCGCGGTTTGCATTACCAGGACGGGTGTCATTGTTCTTGGAGTGAGGAAGTTCTACTCAGGACTCTCTTCCCTCTTCTCTTTTCTCCAGACATAGACAGAAAGCAAGAGTAGGTATCCCACAATTGCCCAATATATTGCCCACTCCAGAGTAATTCTCATGGAAAATGCTGGTCTTGGATCGAGACCAAACCCATCAAATGGGCCGTAGAGGAAGAGGGCGAATATTGTCATGTTCACAAATCCGCCAAGTGAAAGAACTTTGTTGACCTTTCCTTTCTTCTGACTTAAGATTGCTAGAGCCCAGAGAAGGGTCATGATCATCCCACTAAAAAAGAATGATAGCGCGGTGACAGAATGGGCATAGAGGTAGTTCATCGGATATACACCAACCAGAGATACAGAAACAGATGAATAGACTCCTCCCACAGCAGCCAGTTTTCCTAGAATATTCTCCAGATACAACCCCATACCAATCATGAAAGGTATGAAGAGAATCCCTGCTAAAAACAATCCAAAATTGAACATCCACGCAAGTTCAGAAACTCCAAGTTCTCCCAGTTCAGACACAGCATGATTGAACATTGAATATGCTTCGCCCTCAGTCCCAGTATAGAAAAACTGCGGAATCAGGACGAACAACAGACCAACTACTGAGGCGCTCATTCCCCAAATTGGGAAATGTTTCTCATCAACCAGTTCCCTGAGATCCATAGAACTCACTCCTCTTGTATAGAAAAGCACCATGAAATAGTTCTGCCGGCTGTCCTGGCTGGTGATATGTTTCTTAGACATTGTAGATATCGCAATATACCCAGATGTGAATATGTCATAGTTACCTATATTTGGCATTTCAAATTGAGTCTTCAGTGACCGTGTTTGATGCGTTGAAACAATAGTGGAGCCTCCTTATGATGCAAGCAACAGACCTAGTATTTGATATGGTCCTCCTTTTCACATTCATAACTTTCTATGGGACCATAGCATGGGGTCTGATTCGTTATTCAAAAAGGCAAGGTTACAGACTTTGGGCAATCGGCTGGTTAGTCTATTCTCTTGGTGCATTGCAAGGCGGATTTGCATCATCACCTTCCGGTCTTGCTTTGATAGACTTGGTTGCCATCAATTGTATGTTCATTGGAATAACACTCATTCATGATGGAATACGTGCGACGGAACTTACTAGTATACGTCTAAGGCTTTATGCAGCTGGTGTTATCTTCTTCACAAGCTACTTGATCATCGGGTATGTCATCCACCTGGGATTTCAGCTTGTCTTCATCCCATTGGGCTTTTACATCATTTACGTCTGTCTACTGTCTGCTCGAACTGTTCTCAGCTTTGAGAGTACTGGTGACATCTCCAATATTTGGCTAGTCATTGGTCTTCTGGTTTGGGCTGGTTCTTGGTTGGTCGTGCCTTTCACAATACCAAGCTTTGAGCTCTTTGATTTCTTCGTCATCCTTCAGGCTCTGGGAGTCATTATCACTGGTGCTGCGATGCTTACCATGTTTACAGGGACAGTAACAAACGACCTTGAGATACAGTATCAGATCTCCCAAATCATATCCGGCTTGGTCCAGCATGATATCAGAAACTACATTCAGACTGCTCGTCATGCCCTCGAACTTACTGAAGGCGAGGATGTTGTGGAGAACCATTGGATTGACATTGCTACTAATGTCTTGGTTGATGCAGGTCATTTTGTTGATGAGATGAGAGATATCTCTGTATCAATCAGTCAGATCAAAGCCCCCTCAGAAAAGACACCTCTATTGCTTGCTGTAGATAAGGCAAGAGAGAGGGTCGAAAAAGAATACAAACTCTCTCACGAACAAATTCAAACTGAGATACCTCATGACATTATGATTGAACACTCAAGATTAGTTGATGAACTGCTCTGGAACATCTTTGACAATGCATTCAAACATGGAAGTCCCTCTCTGTTAGCTAGTGCCAAGATTGTTGAAACGAATGGGTTTGAACTGGAAATAAGCGATAGAGGGAGTGGATTGTCTGATAAGATTAAAGCATTTTTGAACTCAAGAGAGTCATTGTCTACACCAGACCGTCCCTTAGTAGGACTCGGTGTGCTCCTCATACGAGGCATCGCATCGCTATTGGACATTCAACTTGTAGTTTCAGATAATATCCACGATATGAGTGTGCCTGGCACCACATATTGTCTACGGTTTAACGGCAGCCACTGAATTGTCAGGTTCCTTTCTATTTGCTCCTTGCCTGATCTCGAATCTTCGAAACGTATGAGGAAGCATAGTCTGTGAAATAGAATGAGCCAATAGGATCTGGGAATGCCGCCTTGAGTTCTTCAGGCGTCATATCAGCAATCGCTCCCAGAGCTGAGATGATCTTCGCTCCATGGTCTGAGACAGAGGGTGGTGGACCAAAACATCCCTTGCACGGAGTCCCCTTTGATGGACACTGCGCTCCACAGAGACCTATGGTTGCAAATCCAAGACACAGGTACCCCTGGTCCAGTAGACACTTTGTCGGGTCAATCTTACCTTCATGGGTTCGGTGAAACTTCGTGATATGTTTCTCTTCTCTCTCCATGGGACACTGGTCACACACAGTCTTGTCAGGAAGGTCATAGGGTTTGTTCTCAAGGAGTGCAACAAGTGCATCTAGGGTGTTCTCGCTTGTCGGAGGGCAACCCGGAAGCACCAAGTCCATTGGCACAATGTCTGGGTTTGGTACAATACTCTCTGTGAATCCTGGCAAGTTCTCATCTGGAATCCTGCCATCTTCGATTGTTTCTGCCCTCAAGAATTTTCTATCAAGTAGGTCCTTCAAATCCCACTGGTTGCCGAGTCCCTGTACACCACCATATACTGAACATGAGCCCCAGGCAACGAGCATCTTACACTTCTCCCGCATCACTTTCAGTAGATGAAGGTCTTCCTTTGTCCTGCAACTACCCTCGACCAGACCAATATGGATTGATCGCTTCGGTAGTGCCTCCAGGTCGTGGAGCTTATAGTCAACCACTGCTGGCCAGTACACAATCTCTAGAGCAGGTAGCACATCGAATAGTTTCAGGTGAAGATCCACAAGTGCCTGGTTGCAGCCCCAACAGGAACTCAACTGCATGAGTGCAATTCGTTTGGTCTTCGCCATTGTTTATTGCCCCTTCCTGACCGGATTTGGTCCCAATTTCTTAATGCGTTCAACCATCTTTGTGACACCCTCTGCGAAGACATCACCCTCTGCTGCACTTGCCCATTGAAGATGTACTCTCTCAGGCTCAATCCCTGCCTCCTCGAGCAGGCTCTGCAATAGGACAAATCGTGCTTTCATCTTCAGATTCCCACTTGTGTAGTGACAATCCCCGGGGTGACAGCCCGAGATGAGAACGCCGTCGGCTCCCTGATACAGCGCATCAAGAATAAATGTGATATCTATCCTACCCGTGCAGTTCACTCTGATAATTCGCACATTAGGGGGCATCTGCATCCTGCTTGTTCCGGCTAGATCCGCCCCGGCATAGGAACACCAGTTACAGCAGAACGCAAGAATTCTGGGCTCAAACTGGCTTTTCTTCTTGGGTCGCTTCTTAGACTTCTGCGCACCAGTTGATTTGGGAGTGACGGTAGACAAGCACGGAGCCTCCTCTGACGAGTCGGCGTCGAGAACACCTTGCTATTAAACTTCCTGCTTCGGAAAACGGAAAAATGGGTGTCGAACTGAATAGAAGAGGACACATCGAAATTTCTAGCAACAGTTTTATGTTGGGTGACGCAGATAGAACAGGACGACATAAATCGCGGGTGGAATGGAAGTGATCATTGCCTTCATCATGGCCAAAGTAGAGTCGACGAAGTCGCGAGTAATACTGGATCAGGTTCGTGGTTTGGATCAGGTTGAGGAGGCCTATCTGATTTATGGGGCATATGACCTTCTAATCAAGTGCGTCTTCAAGACACCTGAAGCACTGAGTTCCTTTGTTGTGAATGACCTGCGGAAGGTCGATGGTGTGAAAGATACAATTACAAATGTCTGTGCTACCTGTGAGTGAGCTAAGCGTCTTTGC
>JBHLPA010000156.1:0-6203 GCA_048939935.1 Promethearchaeota archaeon
AGTCGTTTCTACTGAGGAAGGTAAGAAGATTTCCTCTGAGATGGGGGTTGATTATATCGAAACATCAGTTCGCCTTGACATGAATGTTAATGCCGCCTTTGAGATGATTGCCAGGAGTATTATTTCTTCCTTCCACTAATCAAATGAGGTAACTATTGAATTAGTAGGTGTTTTTTAGCAGCAAGTTTCACCTTGAAGCTTGTTCCCTTGCAATCTCTAATGGAGGTTTGATATCTTTTGGAATTGGGCAGATGTATTTTCGACCAGTCATTTTTTCTGCATGCTCAGCTTTAATCTTCTCTAGAAGGTCCGGCTGTGTTATGAGTTCAACAGCTGACCCGGCCATTACCTTTGTTGCGAATATTAGTGACTTATGTCCTATACTCATTCCCATACAAGCTGTCCACTGCCAATCGTGTCCGGCAGCTTCAAGAGTTGCTGTAGCCGTTGAGAATTCCATAGTTGGTGCTAACCAACTTACATCTCCTGTGTCTGTTGATCCTGGCCATACTATTCCTTCATCCCACGGATCATGAATCTCCCGATCGATATGGACATCATTTTCTACCAATTGTTTCCACCCAGGTCGTTTTGAAGCTCTGAGTTGTTCACTTTTTGCCTCCTTTGTAACAGTCTTTGCCATCTCTTCTGCAAACTTAAGCTCATCAGCTGAGTAAGTGGGTGCTCCAATATCACGCATGTTTGCGATGATAAGCTCGCTCAAGCCCTTGTTTGGAAGTACATTAGAGAGACCTTCGATAAACTCCACCTTAAGCTTGGTCTGCGTCATTAATGCAGCGCCTTCGGCTATCTCTAACACCCACTTGTATATGTGGTCGACTTGTTCTCGTTCGGGAGCTCGGATATAGTACCAGGTACGCGCATAGTCTGGCACTACATTGGGCTGCATTCCCCCTTTCTCAATCACATAATGAACGCGAGCTTCTGGGATTACATGCTCACGCATGAAATTCACGCCAACATTCATGAGCTCAACAGCATCGAGTGCGCTTCTACCCATGTATGGGGTAGCGGCCGCGTGAGCTGTTGTTCCATAGAAATGGAACTTGGCTGAGTTCATAGCCAAATAACTACCTATTCTTGCAACGTTGAAGTGGTCTGGATGATGGCTCAAAACAGTGTCTACCCCCGCAAAGCAACCAGCTCTGACCATAAACACCTTACCACTGTAAGTTTCCTCAGCAGGTGTCCCAAAGAACTTCAGAGTTCCTTCCAATCCATGTTTCTGCATCGTCTTCATTGTGGCGATTGCCGCCATAACACCAGTGACCCCATGGATGTTATGACCACAACCATGTCCAGGAGCTCCCTCCTTTACTGGATCACGGTATGGGACCGGCTTTTGTGATAGGCCTGGAAGCGCATCAAACTCTCCCATGAAACCAATAGTAGGGTGTCCTTTTCCATAGGTTGCGATGAAAGCTGTTGGCATTTCTGCAACTCCCATTTCAATGGAAAAGCCATGACTCTCAAGTATCTCAGCGAGAAACTTGGAGGACTTCTCCTCGACAAGTCCCAACTCTGCGAAATCAAACACCTTGTCACTAGCTTCGATAATCATCTTCTCATGGTCCGATATCCATTTCCAAGCATCATTTTTCATGTAGCAGACCCAAAGGTCGAGCTCATCACTTACTCTTAAATCTGGCCTGATGAACGCATCTTTCGAAATCTTGCTACGAACTTGCTATTGAAATATGACATAAATGACAGATTCAAGAGTGATGCAGATGCAGGATTATAATGTGAATGTCCTCTATAAATCGCTAAAACCTACATTGGTAGCTCAAATAAGAATTCATGGTAAAACTTCAGACTTACCTGAAGCATTTGCTAAACTAAAGGCAGGTACAGGAGACCTTGCAACCGGAAGTCCAATTGTGATTCATCATTGGGGCGTCAGTGATGCGAACGGTCACGATATGGATGTGTGTCTTCCAATTAGCGAACATCTTGCAGATGAAGGAATTACGATAACCACGCTCCCAGCAAAAGATGCAATGACTCTGACACACAAAGGACCGTATTCGGAAATAGGATCATCGTACAAGAAAATCTCCAAACATACCTATGAACGAGGACATCCCATAGCTGAATCAACAAGAGAAGTATATCATCAGCTTAACATGGATAACCCAGAGGAAACAGTGATTGAAATTCAGACTGTCCTGCATGATTGGACACAAAGGTACGCATCGAAGCTGGAAACTGTTATGGGCACAGAGGTAAAGGAGGAAGTCTTGGCCCCTCTCAGCGGTCTAGATATAGATACACCCGCGGGTGTTCGACAGAGAGCTCTCTGTGAATCTATTGGTATATTGGAGAGTTTCGCAGACCATGACCAGCAGTATGAAATCCTATCACATTGTGCTCACGTATTCCCTGTGGAACTCATTCCTCCTATGAGAGAACTATTCCTAGAAACAGGTAGCGTAGATACAGTTATCGAAACAATGCTCAAAATAGGTGGATACTATCCTAAGAAGATGCGAAGAGAGGGCTCAATTATTTATTCAGAGAAGAGCCCTGCGAACCCTGCTGCGTACAAGGCGGCAAAAACGGATACTGAGAAACGAAGAGCTTACTGCTTTTGTCCTCTGATTCGGGATAGTCTTGATGACACTCCTGAAGCATTTTGCAACTGCTCAGCTGGCTGGCCCAAACAACTCTGGGAAGGTATACTCGACCAGTCACTAAGGATCGAGATTGTGCAGTCTTTGACAAAGGGTGATGATAGATGCGAGTTTGCTATTCATCTTCCGCCAGGAGTTTCATGATGTAGGCAAAAGAATACGATATGAAGCACCTTTGTTACTAGACATTAGCTCAATAGAACCACCATAACCTTCAACAACTTTCTTACTAAGATATAATCCAAAGCCTCCGCCTGTTGTTGAAGCCCCTTTTTGGAATAATTTTGGCAGTAACTCTTTGGGTATGCCTGGACCATTATCTCTGATAATTGTCTGTATATTCTCCTCGTCTTGAGAAACTTCAATTACAACCTCAACATCTCCCTCTGAAAACTTTGCAGAATTACGAAGGAGATTATCAAAGACAATTGCTATGAGACGGGCACTCTGAAGTTCCTTTATCTGCGTATCAGGTTGAATTGTGACCTTGAGGTTTGAGTGTGCTCTCTCAGCATTTGCTTTTACCTTCTCAAGTATACTGATGAGATTGCGCTCTTCAGCCTCTCCAGGACGACCAAAGACATCAAGAAGATGAACCATTCTCTCAGATGCTGCTTCGATGGTCTGTAAATATTCTCTAATTCCATTATCCTCTTTCATTATCATCAGTGCGGCTTCTGCGTGATTCATAATAATCTGCAAATCGTTTCTGATGTCATGCTGCAAGAATGAAGCGTAGAGCTCCATGTCTCTATGGGAATGAGCTGCTTTTCTGTCAGCCATTAATCGTTGTGTGATATCTTGTTTAACAGCAACATAATGCGTAACATCGCCTTCCGAATTGAAGATTGGCGAAATCCATGCATCTTCCCAATAAATCTCATCGTTCTTTTTCTTATTAGCAAAAAGCCCCCGCCATGTCTTTCCCTCTTTCAAAGACCTCCATAAATCTTCATGGGTTTCCTTTGGTGTGAGTTCAGTCTTGAGGATTCGTGGGTTCTGTCCGACTGCTTCCTCGAAGGAATATCCAGTAAGAATCGTAAATTTGGGGTTTACATATTCAATAGTCCCTTCTGCATCAGTAATGACAACAGAAGTTGGGCTCTGTTCAACAGCCCGGGAGAGTTTACGAAGTTCATGCTCTGTTTCTTTCTCTTTTGTGATATCAATCACAACTGCGATGGCTCCGATGACTTTGTCATTCTCATCTTTTCGGGGTACTGCTGAAACTCTTACAAGAATGGGACTTCCATCTTTTCGTTTCATAGTCAACTCGTATGCAGAAGAAACACCTCTAATTCGCTCAGCAGTTTCCCTTCGAAGAGTTTCAGTTTCATCCTTCGAAACAAGATCGAGTAAATTCAATCCTGTGAGCTCTTCTTTCTTGTATCCAAGCATCTTAGCAAAGGTATCGTTAACAAAGAGCAGATCTTCATTCAGATTAGTGATTCCGACTCCTTCTGGAAGAAGGGCTAATAGCTGGCTATAGCTTTCCTGAGTCATTCTAAGAATATCTGTACTAGAATCACTTGTGTTAGGCATGGTGAATTCCGCCATTTCTCCCTGCTAAGAGCGAGTTTCTATTAGGCACATTTTAGTTAGCAAATAGACTTTCCTATTAGATATAGAGAAGAATATCCACAATTCCGCTTTATCTTTCCTTTATATCCCCACAGCCACTCATATTATCAAGACAATGACCTGATTTCCAATATTGACCTGAAACACATCTTAACTATCATATGTAACACTATGTCAGCAAGCTCAAATAGTGCCAATTTCAAGTGGTAACTTGATGGAGTGTTTGTGTAATGGTCTCCTCTGAAACCCAAACAAACCTGGCAATTTTCTGGGATGTCGAGAATGTCGCAGATGAGTCAGCCACACATAGATCAATGACGGAGCGAATTCAACAGACTGGAATTATGAATCGAATGTATGCCTTTGCAGACTGGGACTCTCGACGCCAGATGGCAGAGGAGCTATATTCCTTAGGTTACGACTTGATTCACGTTCCTGACACAAAAGATAATGCAAGCGACTACAAAATGGCTGCATACATCTTAGAACATCTGATTCACTACAAAGAAACCACTCGCTATGTTCTAATCACAGGCGATGGAGACTTCAAACTGATTGCGGGAGCCCTGAAGGAACATGGCGTTGAACTATGGCTAATCAGTAACCCTATCATCACAGCAGCAGAGCTACTAGAATTAGCAACGATGTATAGTGATATCTTTTCCTTCAGACCTGCTTTGGATTGTGTTCGTCCAGAGGATTGTGACGCATCCGTACAGAACATTGTTCAGATGCGACATCTTGCAGCTGTACAACTACAGGAGGTAATTAGAGTCATCAATAAGACCGGTAGTAAACCGGGTGTTGGCCATGCAAAACATGTGATGAAATCTTTGAATCCTGACTTTGACGAAGCAGCGATGAACTTTGCTCACTGGAACGACTTTCTTGATTGGGCTGAAGCTCAGAACTATATTCGACGGGATGGAGAGCTTCCGGGAACCATCCTGACACTTCCTGATAAACTATCTCCTGAAACCGTGAAGATGTCACAAGAGGTCAATGAAGCTTTTGCATTTATGGCAAAAGTTGCTGAAGAAGGTCTCGCTGAAGGCTCTCCCTATGACCTCATGGAGTTTGGCGAAAAACTCAAAGAACGTGGTCTAGAATTTGACAAGATTGGTTATAGACGATTCTCGGATTTTGTTCTCTCTGCAGAGAAACGTGGCTTGATTCGAATTATCGCTCCTGAAAAGGAGGATGACCCACCAATTGTCCTCCCTGTTTACGATGTAGATCAGTTACAGGACTGGTTTGAGAAGAATGTGGAAAGAATCTTCGGACCATCAGTGAATGTCCCCAAAACTTCATTTCTGAAGAAAATTGGTGCGATGCTTCTTGAAACTCAGACAACCCTTGCTGAACTTGAAAGTTTTCTAACCACATCTCACGTAAAAGAAACATACAACCAAATCCTCAACGCTAGTGAGATACCTTTTCTTCCACCGTTCCAGCAATCTTTGGCTCATGTTCTCATTGGCAAGGGATTAGAATGTCCAACAATTGTGGATAAAGTGAATGAAGAACTCAGTCCACTTGGAATCAAACTTCAATGTCCAGAATAACAGAAGGATTATCTGTACTTTTGTTCATGATTCCCAAGTTGTGACCATCATGAATCCATATGAAAAACTTGCTGCCGTTCTAGACACAATTCCAAATGGGTTTCCACCAACTGAAGATGGGGCTCACCTCCGAGTCCTTGAGTGGATTTTTACACCCGAAGAGGCTGAATTAGCTAGTCAATTGAAACTCAGTGCTGAAACCGTTGACGAAATAGCAGTTCGTTTGGACCGACCAAAGGAAGAACTAGAAAAACGTCTTGAAACTATGCTCGAGAAGGGCCAGATTAACTCCTGGGTATCGAAGAGCGCTGGTGCTAGGAAATATGGTCTGTTGCCATTTGCTGTTGGGATTTATGAAGAACAACTGAACCGGATGGATGCAGAGCTTGCTCAACGTTTCGAA
>JBHLPA010000157.1:0-6200 GCA_048939935.1 Promethearchaeota archaeon
TAGATTAGTCCGAAAAGCGAAAGTACGACTAGCTGCTGTAAATGTAGATCCTGAACAATCTAAATGGTCCAAATTTCTCAAAAGACCATACCATGAAGCACTCGAGCTCGCTGCTATGTTGAGAATGAAGAAAGAAGGTTTACATGATCCAATTGAAACAATCCTCAAAGTGGAAGAGTTTCGAAAGACTTTCGGAGCATATCTTATAGCTCGTGCTGCAGGCGGCCGTGCTTATCTCTCTCGTGAATTAATGAAAGAGCCCTCCGTTCTTGGCAAATTACTTAGTTCAAGTTTATCGCGTAGTCGCATTCGAGAAGAAGATCTCCGTCAAGTCGAAGCTTATCTCCCTCAATAAGTCTGCAAACCTATGCCCCTCTCGATTATGTTATTAGTATGCACTCATTTTCTGACACGCGCACTTGTTCCGATAAATGCCTCATGTCATAGTGAGCGAGGAGAGCCCAGTAATGGGTACAATGAATCGTCTTTTCATGCATCAGGCACAGGATCAGTGCGCACCTACCGAGGTGGTTGTCGGGATGCTTCCAGGAAAGGTTCCACCAGAAATCCTTCAGAAAATTGTATTCAAAAAGTTAGGTGTCAAAGATCCTGATGTGTTACTAGGTCCTAAACTTGGAGAGGATGCAGCTGTTATTCGGATTGACGATAAGGTCATTATTGCTGCAACAGACCCTGTCACTGGTTCTGTATCTGATATTGGTTGGCTTGCCGTCCATGTGAACGCCAATGACATTGCCACTTTCGGAGTTCAACCAAGATGGTTTCTAGTATCAATTATTCTCCCAATCGAATTCAAACCTACTCAATTACAGCAGATTGTGCAGCAGATAGATGAGGCATGTCAAACCCTAGGAATCGCAGTCACTGGTGGTCATTCAGAAGTGACAGAAGGCATCAATCGTCCAATCGTGACAGGTTTCATGATTGGAATTGCTGAAGATGGAACTTACGTTACATCATCAGGGGCAAAACCTGGTGATTCTATAGTAGTAACAAAGTCTATTGCTATTGAAGGTACTGCGATTTTAGCTGCTGAAGGGGAGCAGTATCTTGCAAGAAAAATAGAAAGGAAAACAATCCAACACGCAATAAATCTGAGGGCTCAAATTAGTGTTGTGAATGATGGACTAGCAGCATTTGGAACTGGTCATGTGACAGCAATGCATGATCCAACCGAAGGTGGATTGGCCGGCGGACTACACGAGATTTGTGATGCAAGTAATGTTGGTTTTGAAATATATAGTGATGCACTTCCAATAGATGAATCAACTTCTGCGATCTGTAATGAATTAGAGATTAACCCATTGGAATTGATTAGTAGTGGCTGTATGATAATCTGTTGTGATGCTGAAAACGTGAACGAGGTTGTGAATACTCTCCAGTTAAAAGGCGTGACAGCTACAATAGTTGGCGAGATTGTAGACAACGCAGAAAGAAGGATCATGATAAATGATTCCGTTAGTATCCCTCTAGCACGTCCCAGTACTGATGCACTATGGGATGCTTTGCGAAAAATTACTTCATGAATTCCTCAAGTTTTTTGAGATGTTCATCAGTTATCCAATCTAAAATGACGGGTGAAATGGAGATATTTCTGTTAACAAACACCTCATATGCATCTGATTTAGGTGCAGGCTCTCTCTCTACTCCAAGATACCAATAGTATGGACGTCCATTCGGATCTGTTCTTCTTTCGACCTCATTGTGCATTCTAATCTTAGTTGGTTTTGTAACGACAATCTTCGACTCATCCCTCAGTTCGGAGGGAAAGTTCAGATTAAGCAGGTCAATCCCATCTGGCATTCCCTTTTCAAGGAGCCTTAAGATTAGGTCTTTTGTAATCTCACACATCTTTTCACACTCAGAATCTGATCCTGCAGAATCAAACCACTCGCTGGGTATCGCTTGACGTGAAGCTGCTATTGCTGGTAATCCCATGATTGCTGCCTCAAATGCTGCCCCTACTGTTCCACTTGTCAGCATACTTTGATAACCAACATTTGCTCCTGAATTTATTCCTGATATTACAAGGTCTATATCGTGGTAGAATGCTTGAGCAAGTATTACAGAGTCTGCTGGCGCCCCATCATGAGATACGAACTGAAACCCATTGTTATTATGTTGTTCTGTGATTCTGATAGGTCTCTTCAGCGTCAATGACTTTCCTGTCGCGCTTCTTTGTCCGTCAGGTACAACTACTACAAGTTCTACTGAATCGCTTAGATATTCTGCTAGTTTTAGCATCCCATCACTTCGGGGACCATCGTCGTTTGTGAGACAGACCTTATGCATTTGGCATAACACCTCAGAATAGCAATATGTGACCTTGTCATTGCTTGATAAGAATGACGTTTTGGGGGAAGAAAAAAGGTTGTGGAAGCACTTAATTCTGTGCTCCCACTCCCGGCATCATCAGACTCTATTACAGGTCGTAAGACTTCAGTGTCTTACGCTTGTTATCGCCTGTTCGCTTGGCAGCTTTGTCAAGAAGCTTTTCTACTTGCTTGTCTAATGCATCGTAGAAGTCTCCACTTACTTGGACATTCTTCATCTTTGCATAGTCTTGTACTGCCTTTTTTACAATGAAAGTCATTTTTTCATTACTCCTCCAAAAGGGTGCGCTAAAACAGGCTCTAGACCCTTATAAGACTTAGCTTAGAGATGCCTTTTTTGGCGCTATTTCCTATATTTTGAGCCATTTTATACAACCTACTTTAAAAGGGTCAATTTTGTCTAAACCTTCACTGCGAATCAGAGAAATCCTACAAACACCTAAAAACCTCAATCGTACCCTTGAATTGGATACGACCATTGAGGTGAGTTTGACTTATGAGATATGCCTATGGTGTCTTTCTCGGTGCAGTTCTTCCATTTGTAATATTTCTTGGTGCTGCAATTATCTTAATATTAGGGCTATCATGGGACGTTTTCACTTTGTGGTTCGTAGTTTCGCTAGCTATAGGGATTGTACCACCAATTCTTGTATTCTTTGCGAAACGAGATACAGTTCGAGAATTTCTAATATTCGAGGCTGGTGGTTTTGGTCTATTCTCTCCATTATGGATAGTTATCTTCGCAGATCTAACTGGGACTCCTTGGACTGTGCTGTTCAATGAAGGTGTTGTAGACTGCATCCCTACTCTTGGATTGGGTTCGTCAATTCAAGGTATGATTATCAGTGGACCTATACTAACCATGATTTTAGCAGTTTGTCTATTAGTTGGAATCATTTTCCTAAGACCATCATTCATTGACCGATATGGGACACCAGGTGAGCCAGCAGAACTTCGCGATTTGAAGAAATCTGCTGAACCTTCTAAGAAAACGGTAGAAGAACCGCCCACCACAGCGGAGTCAGATGAAGATCCAATTGAAAGCGAGATGCCTGAAGTAGCTCCTCCAAAAGCAAATGTTGACACCATGGCGAATCTCCGGGAACTATTAGTAGAACTTGGAACTCCTGAACCCACAATCAATCTCATTTTCAACGCTGGAATTGCGACGACTACCGATTTGGTTGCAACAAGTCCTGAGCAGCTAGCTAATCTTACAGGTATTGACAAACGTACAGCCGAGGACCTACACATGGCTGTTCAAAAGAAGATGTGGTTTGGTGGAATCTAAATCATTCTAGCTCGTTAATGAAGTAATTGCATCTAAAGCAACAGTGACTAGATTATCGATTGGAGGTTTCCCTACAATCTTGGCTTCCTTCTCGACATTTTCTCCTATAGCTACACATATTGCCCCAACCTTGACATTACGTAAGTGACCAATAACAAATAACGCCGCTGCTTCCATCTCCGTTGCTAGCACATTAGCCTCTCTAAGCATCTCCCATTTTCTAAGTGTTCCTTCTGGGTCTGTGACATAGGTAGAGTGTTCACTATAGAATGCATCTTTACTGTGTCCTATCCCAACATGAAATTGAACGCCGTTTTTTTCTGCAGCTCTGGTCAAAGCAATAACCATTTCTGGATGTGCCACAGCTGGAAATTCCCGGGGGACATACTGTATTGATGTGCCTTCATCCCTCACTGACCCGGTGAATATGACGAGGTCTCCTGAACTAACTGACCGATTTATCGCACCCGACGTGCCTACGCGGAGAAATGTAGTACAACCGACCTTCACAAGCTCCTCAATAGCAATTGCTGCAGATGGACAACCAATCCCAGTTGAGCAGACTGCAACTGGTACTCCTTTCCACTTCCCTTTAAAGCTCCAATATTCTCGTTTCTTTGCTATTTCTTTTGGTTCATCAAAAAATCCCCTCGCAATGTCACGGGCACGATCTGGATCACCCGGTAGCAAAACAAGTTTGGGAATTTCTCCCGGTGCTACACCTATGTGGTACTCTCTGTCGTCTGTCATGTAATAACCTTCTGGCGTGGTCATTATACACAAAAAAAGGGTTTCGTCATAACACATGTCAACTTAGAGATAGGCTTAAGAACCCAACAGAAACGATTTGCATGGTTACAATGAGCGAGGAAATAACCGAGCTTCAGAAAAAAATCCTAAGTGTGATTATTGCAGACTCCCGGAGACCCGGCGCTATTACATCGATTTTGAAAAGAAAAATGGAGTGCAATCAAAATGATGTTATGCAAGCTCTTTTGGATCTTGAAAAGAGAAAACTTGTGGAAAGATCTAGTTCGAAGGCATGGTCGGCCACGGGTGATGCAGAAGACTACATAGATTAAATTCACTCGTTCACTATAGGTGCTTGATTAACGTCCGTACTATATCATACGTTAGTTGCGGATTTTGCTCGCAAAAGGTTTCTGTATAGATAGTATTTGTTGTGACAATCATCCCGCGCGCTTTCTCAAGGAGTTCTTCTAGCAGCTCTTCACCTCTTTCAATTAAAGGAAGCACATGGGCTACTGCCATGCCAACATCTGCTGCTCCTTGATTTCTTAATCTGTCTGCTGCTTTCAGAAGCGTGCTCCCACTTTTTGTAAGGTCATCGACAACAATGACCTCCTTGTCCTGAACCTCAATGTTACCATGCAAGTCAACTTTGAATGAGTTTTCACGTCTCTTACCAAATCCCTCAATCTTGTATCTTTCTTGTGCTCCTTCGTCAGGAGTCACTAGAATACAGTCTTTAAAACCAAACTGCGATTTTGCGAATTTAATCAATTCTGGAATGACATCGATGGTCTCGTAAAGTTTCTTCTCTTTCAGATTTTTTACCCATTCTAGACTGTCTGGTGCATGAGGATTGACAACCCATATCTTATTGCAAACTTTTGCTATGGTTTCAATAGCCCATCGGCCTGAGATGGCTTCACCTGTTTTGAATGCCTTGTCTTGCAAAGCAAACGGCTGAAAGGTTAACACTACTTCAACACTAGCTGGAGTTTCAATTGGTGAGCACTCATAGCACTTGTGTCTGGTTTCTTGAACTGCCTCCGGCCTTGAAAGAAGATCTAGAAGCAGAAGCAGTTCTACGACGCGGTCAGAGGTGGTATACTGTTCATGTTCCGCAGGTCCTGATCCTGTGCAACTCTGAATGATTATAACTCGCCTATTAGAGAGTTCGGATACATCTTCCAGTTTTGCGTATATGTCTGCATTTGGGAAGAGTCTCCTTCTATCATAATTAAGAGCAGATGTGAATACACGGAAGCCTTCCTCCTGAAAGCTTTCCTTTAGATGTTCTGTACCACTTGCCAGGATTACATCATAGTCTTTCATGATAGACCGCCATGTGTTGGCGGCAGCTCTGCCTTTATGAGATTTGTCCCATGTCTTTTTCTGGTCAATTTGCCGTTCGGTAACCTAAAATGGCAGTCATGTAATTGAATCATGCCACCATAGGTACGTGCTATGATTGAGTCTGACTGCGAGAGACCTGTTGCAAGAGTTGGCTAATGATGCTGGAGTAACCTATCCCTCCATTGCGAGAAAGGTCAACCGTATGATGACAAAAGGAATGGGACTTATTGATTCAGTCAGGCAAATTGCTAAAGAACACGGTCTCTCTGAAACTAGGTATAAGATTAATGCCAGTAAAATAGTCAAAGAAGCAGATAAGATTCTTCGTGAGGACTATACACAAACGTTGATGATATCTGCAGTTCTTGGCCAAATGGTGGAAGCGAGGGGCAGAGACCGTTTCCCTGCACCCGCTTTCTTTGCTTTCACTGAGATACTGTCAAGAATTCCTG
>JBHLPA010000158.1:0-6200 GCA_048939935.1 Promethearchaeota archaeon
AAGTGATCCTGTTCTCATTTTTGTAGATATTATGTCCTGAACCTCTTCCGCTAAGGTTCGGTTCAGACCAACAGCAATTCCTACATTGATCATGAGCATCCGGATTCGATCCAGTAGGATTCCTATCGAGGTTCCAACGATAGACTTCCCCCTCATAACAGCCTGCCATTCATAGAAGGCGTCGCTTATCTCTTGAAGTCCCTTCCGCTGACTAGAGAGCCTCTTCAGGTCATCCTCTGGGATTATTGGGCACCAAACGGTCACTGGGCCGCTGTCAGAACCCTGGAGATTCATCTTGGTCGTTCGGGCTAGATTGAAGACTATTATCAGTCTATCCGTAACATATGTCACTCATCTTCGAACCTACGACTACCCCCATTGCGCAGTTCGGTCTATTTCTTAAAGGGACTGGATAGACCATTCCCAGGTTGTGACCACATTGCCAGTGAAGGTTAGGATTGAAGTGATCGACATACTTGGAACTGGAGAGTGTTCAATGGGACAAAAAGTAGGTGAGGTCTACAACTACCCAGAAGATCGGGGAAAGATGTGTCCTAGCTCCTTTCATTCTCTTTTTCCGTGGATAATGGTCATGCAATCGGGTGGAAAATACTCTTTCTTCAAGGATGACGGCAATAGTGTGACTCTTGGTTGTCCGGACTTTACCCATCAAGTAGTGTATAAGGTCACAAGAGAATTTGTCGATGATTGAATACAACCTTTATTCCTAGGTCGGAATGAATTTATCTTGGGATAATGTGTTTCTTTAGGTATGGTGGGGCATTTGCCATCAGAATGGGATCACGAACCCGCAGGTCAAGAATCAGATGATAGTGACTATGAGGCAGATACCGCCAACTATGATGATCTTGTTTGGCTGACAAAGAAGGCTGCCCGGTCGAAGCTTGAGAAATGGCGAAAGGAAAGAGTACAATCTGATGGAACAGAACCTACCGACGATGAAATTGCTGTTGAGAAGACTTGTCGGACCTGCTACTTCTGTTCATCTCGCAGAGAATTCAACAAGGTCTTGTATGTGCGATGTACGAAAGAAGAACCTGAGTGGGTCGTTGCACAGGATAACCTTCCATGTTGGAAGTTGTTTGAATGAAAATGTATCTGAATTAGTCTTAGGAGATACTCCTCATGAATTCTGGATCCAACTACAATATCGATACTGAGATTCATTTTGGTCCCTTGGAGCTGATTGACCTTTCGAAGATCATAGATAGATGCGACAAACACTGGCAGAATCTTGGACTATGCTTGGTAAATGACAGCGTTATTCGACTCGGAGTCATCAAAGGAGAGTTCCACTGGCATAAACACGATTTGGAGGACGAGTTCTTCTATGTGATAGATGGTCGCCTTATTATTGACTTAAAAGATCAAACAGTCGAGCTTGGTCCACAACAGGCATTCCTAGTACCACGGGGAGTCAACCATCGCACAAGAGCACCAAAAAGAACAGCTATTCTGATGGTCGAAGGCAGCACTGTCACACCCACAGGGGATTAGTCGTGGTGTATAATATAAGACCTCTAAGGGAAACGGACAAAGACGATATATTGGAAATAGCAAAACACACCTGGGAGGGACATGACTATCTTCCATATTCATATGAGTCATGGCTTAAGGACAAGAAATCCCACACTGCCGCAATTGAACAGGATGGGCATGTCATTGCTCTATCAAACCTTAGGGTCATTGAGGATGGCAAGACAGGTTGGATGGAAGGTCTTCGTGTTCATCCAGATTATAGGGGAATGGGACTTGCAAAGAAACTCACCAACCATGTGGTGCAGACTGCCATCAGTTTGAAGATGGAACGAATCCGCTATACCACGGCTACTGACAACCTAGAATCCTTGCATCTTGGAGAATCAGTTGGCATGTCCAGGAAGTTCAATCTCGCAGTCTTTTGGTTTGAGAATCCTGCTCAGGTGTCCTGGAGATTATCAAATGAGGAAATCGTGTCAATTGATGCGAAGAGCCTTGCACCATTACTAGCTGAAACGAAACTACTGCCCTGTGGAGTCATTGTATTGGATTGGAAAGCACTAGATGCAACCCCCGAATCACTAGAGAAGATTGGCCGATTCGCCCCGTTCTGGGTGACACTACAGCATGGAAAAATGACAGCACTGTCTATGGGATTCTCACGTGACGCCTCAGGAGGGAAGCAATGGCAGTTCACAGTATATGCGGAAGGCGAAAACATGTTCCTCGACCATCTCTCTCACCAGCTAGTCCTAGCTATTGAAGAGAATTGCAAATCACTCTTCTGCGCCTATCAGGAAGAATTCTCTCCCGTTATGCGTTCTCTCGAATGGACCAAGATCGAGAACGAAGAGGACTGGGCACTAACCCTTTTGGAGAGAGTCCTATGAAGAAGCAACGAGTAAGTGCTGACTGCCATCATCGATCTGCATGGTACAATGCTTTTCACACTCGGCTTGGGTGAGTGAAAGACCCATATTCCCCATCGTGCCTTGGTCAGTCAGCATCCATGGAGGCAGCCATAGATGATTCCCTCACAGCCCTTTGGGCGCACGAGACACGCCAGCACTCGTATCATCTTCGGTGGCTATGCGCTCAGCAATGCAACGCAGGCAGAAGCGGCTAGCACCTTGCATCTCTTGCAGGAATACGGAGTGAATCATATCGACACAGCGCCCATGTATGGAAACTCAGAGGAAGTCATCGGGCCTTGGTTGGCAGAGCATCGTGATGACTTCTTTTTGGCCACCAAAAGCCGTAGACGTTCGCGACAGAAAGCGTTAGACGATTTGAAGCGGTCCTTGGAGAGGTTGCAGGTTGACTATGTCGACCTCTGGCAGATGCACGCTCTGACCAATCCGGTTGGCTGGGAGAAAGCGATGGGACCTGGTGGCGCCTTGGAAGCCTTTGTCGAGGCTCGTGATAATGGTCTGGTACGTTTTCTTGGCGTGACGGCGCATGGTGATACAGCCCCGGCGATGCACAAACGAAGTCTTGAGCGTTTTGATTTTGACACCGTTCTGTTGCCCTACAACTATCTGCAGATGCAGAAGCCTCGCTATGCACATGACTTCAATGAGTTGGTTGAGATGTGCCGCACGCGCAATGTTGCAGTGCAGATAATGAAGTCCATTGTTCGACGACCGTGGAGCAACCGCGTCCAGAATTACAACACCTATTTCTATGAACCATTAGCCACTCAAGATGCCATCGACAGGTCGGTGCACTGGTCATTAGGACTCAGGGATAGCTTTCTAATCACAGCTGGTGACATGCGACTTCTACCAAAGATGTTGGATGCAGCCAAACGATTTGAGAAAAGACCATCTGATAGGGAGATGAACACTATTGTGGATGAGTTTGATATGCAGACAATACGATGCAGCATGGTTGACCTCAGGTGATTGTACCACCTTTGGTGGACAGATGATTCTCTAACCAGTACTCGATTAGTTTTGGTTTTTGCATCTTGAGTCGGTCCATCCTTGTAGAGGTTACACGCTCGGAGTTCCTTTTTGCTGCAACAGATGTGAGTCTGACAATATCCTCATCACTAATTGATTTCGAGTAATCCAAGAATTCGTCAGGTATCTCACCCGGGTCATCAAATTGGCTCCCATATTGCTGAAGAATGGCGAATGTGATCTCCCTAGCGGTTGGAGTGCTACTTGATAGAGTTGCTGCATCCTTTTCCCTCTTTCTGGTCTGGCCAAAGAGGTATCCTAATGCTCTCTCGTCAAGGTATGTTGACACAAAGAACTGAAGAATCTCGTTTACAGACTCCGGCCTCTTTTCATGGGCCCTCTGACTCACTCGAATCATTTCATCACACGATCCACCACAGGCATATGACTCAGGAGGTCTTTCTACCTCAAAGTACGCCGTCCTGAGAGCGCTGTCGGGTTGATCGATAAATCCAATCAGATTGATGGGAAATAACTGACATGTGAGAGGTCTCTTTGAATAGATCAAACACTGATTGTCGATATGAAACGGACATTGGTCATCGAAATTCAGCACATATCTGTCCCACAGATTAAAGACTGTTGAGTTGAGGCTGAGATGTTCCTTTGCTAGCGATGTTCCACCCAATTCTACCATTGCCTGAGCAATGATGGGTGCCTCGGCATCTGTAAGGAAAACTGCTTGTTTCTTGCAGCACACACCACAGTGTGTGCATAGAGAATCCATGATCTCTCTGAATTCTCTCACTGTTTCTTCAATCACATTGACGATACGACACAGTCAGGCTATAAGGCCATCGAGAATAAGAGTGGCGTCGTCGTGAGCTGACTGCTTTTCAAAGAGTTTATCCTCTTTTGCACCAAAGAACTCTCGAATCGGCTTCAGGAGGGCCATAAAGAATGCTGACTTTTAATGAGCAAGGAGTTGATGCCGACAGCATAAGACACCACCATGCGTTGTTTCCTGATGTTTGGAAGAAGACGAAATCTTGGTGGCATGGCTCCCCGAGAAACATTCTTGCGAAGACATGGAATTGCGATCAGCAGACTATTGCGATTAGTTCGTGGATGATAGGCAGGATTTCGGTGTCTTGTACAATCGAGTATAATACAGAGAATAGATCGTGCAAAGTAACAGTCAGCATGGATGAGTTTGCGTTTCCGAACATTGAAGACAAATTCGCCCAGGCTCTGCGTATTGTCTTGACATCTTCGAATCAATTGGCCGAATCGCTGCTAGCACCAGACGACGAAATCCACACAATCAAGGAGAGAACGAGTCGGCTAGTCTTGGGTATGATTTTCTTAATCATAGGATTCATTCTCACAGCTATCCCATTGGCTGCCATCCTCTCTTATCCAGTAACACCTGCTGCGTATCAGACTCTCGCTCTTGGCATCACCCTGGATGTGGTGGGATTGGGCCTTTTAGCAACTTCAAAACGATGACAAATGAAATTGGTTCTGTAGATGGAAGTGAATCTGGCGAAGAACAAAAGTAGATGGCGCCGCCAAGATTATCATTCTAGCCGAAACCTAGGCTCGCGACCAAATCATCAATGATATGTCTGATTGGATCTGCAAAATACATCAAAATGAAGATGATGGTGAAGATGGATATCATAATGGCCCATCTCATATAATATTCCCTCTGTTGTCCTGAGAAGTTGCGCGCTCAGAACTCCTATTTGCTCCAGCAGATGTAAGTCTGACGATATCTTCGTCTTTGATTGATTTCGAGTAATCCAACAATTCGTCAGGCATCTAACTCGGATCGTCAAATTGGCTTCCATATTTCCAGTTTTGTTCAAACAATCCAATCACTAGAATGGGTCAGACCCATTGAAGGTGAAGTGATGGCATTGACAATTCTAGCGAGAGTCCTTTAGACTATATTGTGATATTATTAGACTTGGGAAGAATTTCAATGGGTCTGGTTAGTTGGTACAGCTTCTCTCCGAATTCTTTCTTCAGTTCTTCCAATGCGGTCTATGATTCGCTTTAGAGTCTTCAGTATTCCTTCAAGATTATCATCGAAATTACCATGTGACAGAATTCTCTCAACTGTGAGAAGAGCCTTCTCCGCCTCGTGAATTAGACCATATGCAGTTCCAGGATATTCAGTCACTCGATCCTCCTTTAAAACGAATTGTATCAAATCCAGAAGTTCCTCAGTCCCGTAGACTTTCATATCAATTGCCCTCTTCGGACACGCTGCCACACAGACACCACAACCTCTGCATCTCTCTTGTCGCACATAGATGGTCTTGTCTACTATAATAGGTGCTTCCCAAGGGCAAAGGTCCGTACATAGCCCACACAAAATACACCCATTTGTTCCAGTGTCTCTGACTTCTATTACTGACAATAGAGCAATCTCTGTTGGATTCAATTCCTCATCCATTTGGAGTACAATATCTGTATCGCTCACAGAACCATCACTCTTCTTTACTTCAATATCCTCGGATTGCACCCACGGTTCTTCAGTTCTCTCTCAACCTTGAGTAGATGGATCATTGACACACTTATTGCATTCATCAAGGAAACCCGCATCAACCTGAGGTCACTATCGGTATGGTCGGATAGTTTCCTAGGAAGAATCACGTTGAATGCATGTGTCCGCCACATTGACATGTCTTTTGCCCATTCAGATTGTTTGCGTATCGAATGGATACTGTTGTCATGAATAGCGAAATGGTTCAGTGAATTACCAACATCGTCTGCCCCATCACTAGT
>JBHLPA010000159.1:0-6170 GCA_048939935.1 Promethearchaeota archaeon
TTCCGATCTTCTGATTTGTTATCATATACGAAAAGACAAGAATTAGAACACTTCCCAACCAGCGTAAGAAAAATCCTCTATCGAGTGATATACGATATTCTCGATTACCAAGATAAATTATCATTACCATTGCTGTTAATGCCTGAATGCACATCGCCACCCCAGCGCCAATTATTCCGATGGTAGGGAGGAGTACGACAAGCACGATTACGTAGGGAACTAGAGATAGAAAAGATGCAATTCCTGTGAGATAAGTCCGCTCAGATAAGTCTACTCGGAGTCTCCAAAAGTAGGTGCTTGAAATTAGAAATGCTGAAAACAGTGTATAAGGCACTAGCACAGCAGCATCGAGATAGTTTACCGTCGAGATTATCGGGATTATTATGGGGGTAAAAATACCTATACCCCATAGAAAGAACACTGCAAGCATACAATAGAGCTCGATGATTCTTGACGTGATGAGGTTTCCCTCCTCTAGATCTCCTGATTCGTATGTAGCCACCACGTATGCACGATAGGCTACCATTGGAGGAGAAACCGCAAATGCAAAGAGGCTGGTTACTGATAGAGCAATCGAAAACGAAGCCATGAAGGACAGACCGATGTATACACCTATCGCATAGACAGACATGAAGTTGACGAGATAGGGAATCGTGTTCATCAGTACAAATGGAGAACCATATTTTGTCACGTTTCGAAGCTCTTCCAAATTGGGAGCGACCGATCCATATCTTTTCACTTTGGAACCGAGAGTCACCAACACTGGAAGTCCATATCCTATTATCAATCCCACCAGGAGTGCTTCATAAGACCCGATTGTTATTGCGAATATAGAAGCTAGAAATGATGCGCTAAGAGTATAAGCCAAATTGTACGTTACGACTTCACGAGAGTTCTGTTCAGAGTTGGATGACACCAGGATGATCTCTTTTATGTTATAGATCAATGCGAGTAATCCGATTATCACAACTGCCCAAAGGATTTCATCATCAATAACATCCTCAAGTCCAAGTAAACCAGTGAACACAAGTCCGAGGAGAATGAAGGTCAGTACTATGAGCGACGCCAAGATGACTGTTAGGAACAGACGCGCAGCGTCTTCTTTTCTGCCAGCCACACGATGTCGAGGTAAGAACCGAGCCAGAGACTCGCTGAATGCAGTTGTGGAGAAAGTGGAAAGGAGAGCAACCAAGGAAAGTATCAGACTATAAATTGCATACTCTTCTTTCGCTATGAAGACCGTAAGTATCTTGACTAATATCAGATTGATTATCTTGAGTACAATCGCAACAGCTAGAGATGCTGAAACATGAGTTCCAAACTTCTTCATCCTTTGCGTCCCTTGCTGCTGTTGTTCCAATTGATTCAATCGCTCCTACCTCTCCCTCTATGGGTTTGCTTATATCAAGGTTGTTCGATAATACGCCAAGAATCCATCCAATAATTTGTGCTTCAACCCGAATTATCGCTGCTCTGCAGGTGGGATAGAATATGAAAGACTTAGCAGGACAAAGATATTGGGACTCACAATATCAGCGAATTCGTGGTAAATCGAGCTGGAAACAAAGAGGAAAGTTTGGGACATCTACCTATGCAGACTATATCTTGTGGGAGAATGTGTATCGAAGAGTCTTTCATAAGGCAACCAAGTGGAAAGTCCTGGAGGTTGGTAGTGCACCAGGAGTTCATCTATTACAGATTGCAGAAGCATTCGACATAGTGCCTTATGGAATCGATTATTCTCTGAATGGGATTCGCATAAATAGGACAGTCTTTTCGGAGAATGGCATTGATCCTGATAACGCCATCCATGCTGATTTCTTCTCGGAAGAGATACAATTACAGTACCGTAGTTCATTTGATGTAGTCATTTCGAGAGGATTTATTGAACACTTCAAGGATGTCCAGCATGTAGTCGAGCTCCATTTGAACCTCCTAAAGCCTGGCGGGTTTCTAGTAGTCACAATTCCGAATCTTTTGGGGATTTACTACATTTTGACTAGTATGTTCTTCAGAAACGTACTCAAGCTTCACAATCTTAGTATTATGAACAAAACCGCCTTTTGTTCCCTGTTTCAATCATTAGAAGTGATACCTATTACTTGTGGCTATTATGGCACGTTCAATTTTGGAGTTGTACAGGTTGAGAGAGGCAAGCTGAAGAGAAGTATCATGCGCGTAGGACAGCTATTCCAAGTAATTCTGAATGGCGTGTTCAGACTTGTTTTCGGAAAGCAGGGACGAGAATCTAGCTACATGAGCCCATATCTTCTATTTGTTGGAGTCAAGAAGTAAACATGTTTTCAATGAATAGATTTATCGTATCTCCGCATATTTTTGGTGATGTTCAAAGACAAATGAGATGTTTGCATCTATGAAGCAAATCAAATGTCTTCATGTGAGTTCGAGCTTTCAAGTGGGCGGAATCGAATGTTGGTTGGTTTCAATTTCTAAGCATCTCAGATGTCGTAATGTCCTGATGGATGTTATGGTTGGAAGATCCGGACCGGAACCTTTGGCTGAGAAGTTTCTCAGATATGGTAATCGGGTGCATTACTGTGGATCAATCACAAAGCCTTGGAGATATGCATGGAAATACATCAGGATATTAAAGAACTATGGTCCCTACGATGTGGTACACTGCCATACTGGAGCTTTGAGTTGGTTTGTATTGGCCATAGCGTGGTTATTTGGCATACGTGTGAGAATTTCAAATTCTCATAGTGAGTACTACAATCTTGATTCATTCTCAAAGAGGATTCAACGATCCATTTTCTCCAAACTCATCAGATTATTCTCCACTTGTAGGATTGCGACTAGCAAATCTGCAGGAAAGTCACTATTTGGAAACAATTGGGGCGATGGTGTGTATGAGAAAGTATTCTATCTAGGAATTGACCTTGAGAGATTCAGCGCTCTAACCGAGACCCCTGTTTCAAAGTCATCACTCGCTATTCCTAATGATGCGTATGTAGTAGGTCATGTTGGTGGTTTTCGACCTGTGAAGAATCATCGTTTTATCATTGAAATAGCAGTAGAGCTCCTCAAAGTCAATCCAGATACTAGATTCCTTTTGTTAGGAGGCGGGTCATTGGAAAATGAAATTCGACAAATTGCAACTGAGAGAGGGGTCATCTCAAACATTGTATTCACAGGCGTTGTATCGGACGTTCCAGCTTATTTGGACGTGATGGATTGTTTCATTCTTCCCTCAATCTATGAGGGCCTTCCATTGTCTCTTTTAGAAGCACAGGCAGCGGGGATTCCCTCAATTATCAGTGATGTCATAACTTCTGAGGCAGATATAATTGAAGATCTCATTGTTCGTGTTTCCACTATGCAGAAAGCTTCCATTTGGGCGAAGGCGATTGTCGAAACCTTTCGAAAAGGGAGGATTGAGAGAGAAGAAGCACTGAGGTACTTCATTGGTAGTCCAATGGATATATCAGTATCAACGCAAACCCTTCTGAAACTTTATCTCTCTCACCATCGTTAGGGAATGAAACAAGTAGGCGATAAACCTGAATACTCACCTGTTGACAGAGATACCAATAGATGAACAAGAAATGACATTTGGGTTGAATAAATGAGAATCGCGGGATATCTATCTAACACAACTCATGACTCCCTTGAACAGGGATTATTGAAGGGTTCTAAGGAAACAATGAGTTTCTTGCAGCTTGAAACTAATGAGATGTTTATCTGGGTAGCACATTCTAAGGCAACTTCAGGCATGTCATTAGTGTATAGTAGCTCTGATGAAATGGTTTTGATAGATGGACCACCAGTTGTGAAGAAAGAGGATTTCGAGATAATTACAGCTGAAAATATTGGTGAAATTTCCACTATCATTTCCAGAATCGAATCCAATTCACCCATTCTCACAGCTGAAAAAACAGAAGGTCACATTCAATTAGATCTCACATCAAGTCGTGCAGGACCAGGCAAGATGTGGTATGCTTTCGAAAAAGATGCTCTCGTTTTCTCAAATGACATTCGAATTCTTATTCATGCTCTTGGTTACCAACCAGACTTGATATCACTGTACTCCATCTTTAGACTAGGAAGAATTCTGGAACCAAGAAGTATTTCTACGAATATTCATTGTGTTTCTCCAGGTATCACATTATCAGCAACTGGTATGCCCCTGAAACTTGATAAGAAAAGAGAGTTCAGATATTCTTTCATACCGACCAAAAGAACGATTTCTGACTTCAGAAACCTGCTAGAGAAAACCACAGATGTGCTATCAGTACTCGATGTGGACTTGTTGATGAGTGGTGGAGTTGATTCAACGCTTCTAGCCTTCATGATGGACGTTTCTGCCAAAAGAGGATTCTATCTCATGTTTGACGAATCAGATCCGGAATTACCGAACGCTGAAGAAGCAGCATCTAAAACGGGTATACCTCTAAAGACCTTCAAGATGACCACTGAAGATGCATTAGACGCAATCTTTGAGTGCCCAAAAGCTCACATTCAACCAACTGTGGATTTCTCAGCCATAAACACTTTCTATCTGATGAACCAAATAAAGAAGACAAGTCAGCAAACAATCGCTGTCCTTGATGGCAATGGAACAGAATTCATACTTGGCCCAATGATAAAGCCAAAACTGAGGGGGTGGCAACTGATACGGTATGTTCCGTGCCCAATTCGAAAAATGATTCGTAGAATATACTCGAACCCTGATGTGTTTACATTCAATCTCAGAGTGATTCGGTCACTCATACCAGTTGCGAGAGCGGCAGGGTGTAGAGTTGATGTAGCTCCAAATCTTGTGTATCCCATGGATGGTTTTCTGACAACAGGTCTAGACAAACTCGATGCTCTATATGCTAAACAACTGAGTAGTTTTGTTTCCTCAATCTCGGATGCTGAGGATTTCAGATCTTTTCTAACTATTGCTAGTTTGTACACTAATTGCTATGTCATGTTGGCAAAGACTCACGAAGTTGGAATTGATCCTATTAAATCGATATATCCATTCTTATGGAAGTCTTTCTTGATTGAGCAGGGAACAATGTCCTGGGGCACCAAAGCTCGAAATTCAATGTTTAAGTATCCATTGAAGAAGATGTTAGAGGAATATATGCCCATGGAATTCGTGCATAGACAGAAATCAGGATTTACACCACCTATGGAGAGATGGATACTCAATAGTCAAGTAAATGAGAGAGTCAAGCAGGTTCTTGATTCTTTGAGCCCAATAACAAAGAGGATCGTCTCACAAGCAAATCTGACCAAGGCGTTCCTGAAAGCCAGAAACCGAAGGTCATACCCTCCGCAATTTCTCACTTTGTTATGGGCAACCTTATTCACGGAACTTTGGTTACAAGAGAACGTGTATTATAGGAATTGAACTTGTGATTGAAAAACCTCGCAAAGGTATATGTTCTACAAGAATAGGAATTTGTGTGACGGAAATGAAAGGGCTAGTATTCTGCAAACTTTCTGACAAGAAATTCAAAGACAAAATCAGTCCGTTACTAGAATCAAATTGTTTCACAAGCCTGAAGGTGTTTCGAAACACTCCAGCGAAAAGCTTTCCTCAAGTGGTCTATTATCCTGCTGCAAAAATCCTCAGGAGAGTTCTTTTACTCAGCTTATTATATCATCTAGTGGAAGGATGTATTCAGGCAATAAAGGAAAGGAATTCGATAATCGTTTCCTATAATGCGATTCCTTATGGCATCATTGGTCACCTAATTTCACGTATTAGTGGAAGGAAGCATGTTCTATCATTGATTGGAACAGACATAAATTACTGGTTCCGAAATTCGATAGTCCGATCAGTCATTTTAGCGATCTGTCGAAAAAGCTATAGAGTCATAGTTACAGGTAAAACATCAGCATCAGTTCTAGAGTCATACGGAATAGAGTCAGTTTACGTTGTAAGAAACACAATTGATGTGGCTAAGCACTCAATAGAGGTTGACCAGGAACGAGAATCAAACTCGATCATTTTTGTAGGTGGGCTCTCTGCAAATAAGAGAGTCGATAGAGTTTTACAACTTGTTGAAAAAGTCAAACAACTTGGTATTATGCTAACATGTTCAATTGTAGGCGACGGAGAAGAGTATCACAATCTGAAGGCGCTTGCAGAACACCTTAAGATTTCTGAACAGGTTGATTTCATGGGGTATCGCAAAGATGCCAATGAAAATATA
>JBHLPA010000160.1:0-6125 GCA_048939935.1 Promethearchaeota archaeon
ATCCTGATGTTCCCAAAGGTCTTCCAAAGCCTCAGGAAAAACAGTTAAAAGAGATGGAATTGGAAAAAGGGAAGAGAGGGGGTTGAAGTCCCCCTCTATAGCTCAAGTAGTTGAGATGCCAAGCTTCTCAACCATTTCCTTGTAGCGGTTCCTCACGGTGACCTCGGTCACACGCGCGGTTCTTGCAATCTCAAGTTGAGTCCGTCTAGCACCAGTAAGGATGCTAGCAACGTAGATTGCTGCAGCCGCCATTCCTTTTGGATCCTTGCCGATTGTTAATCGTTTTTCTCTTGCTAACTCAAGTATATCAATCGCTTTCTTCTTTGCATCACCTGGTAATTCCAATTCAGTTCCAAATCTATGAACAAACTCAATTGGATTTGAGAAAGGAATCTTGAGGTTTAGATATCGAAGAATAAGTCGAACACATAAGCTGAGTTCCTTGCGTGTGATATGTATCTGTTCGACAACCTCTTCTAAGGGTCGTGGAACTTTGTGAACACGGCACGCAAGGTAGAGTGATGCTGCAATCATCCCGAGAATGGTACGACCACGGGTCAGCCTCTTTCGAAGGGCTTTCCTGTAGATCACGGCCGAGGTCTCTCGAATCGAATATGGGATACTCAATTGAGAGCTTATTCTATGAAGCTCTGTCATCGCAACAGCGAGGTTGCGCTTGTCAGAGGAGTGCACCTTGGTTCGTATTTGCCATTTCCTAAGCCTGTGAATTTCTGCTCTTCGTGTCGAAGTAAGCTTTCTTCCTGACGCATCAACATTCTGTCGACCGATGGTTGTAGTAAGACCTTGATCAAACTTACTCCAGTCTGTGGGGCCTCCTACTCGTTGTCGAGCATTTTGCTCATCAGCAGTAAAGGCTCTCCATTCTGGACCCATATCTATAGAACGGTCTGAAAGAACTAATCCGCAACTAGAACAAATAACTTCTCCACGGCTGTGGTCAATATAGACATCAACACAACTACAAGCAGAACAGACATAGCTAGGTGAACCTTTGGCTTCTCTCTTTCGCTGGGTCTTTGAGTGTCTGCTGGCCAGTCCAATCATCTCCATGCAGCCCACCAGTTCATTGGTAGCACTGCGGTCAGAGCTGTAGATATATCGAATGCATCGATTCCCTCTGGCGTGAAGAGAATCCTTGTCTGTCGTAGCGCAAGTGATTCGTCCAACGGGCGAACGAATACCTTTGCGCAGACAATAAACGTAAATAAACCCTTTGTCGAAATTTCAAATGTTATTTTAAATAAAAACTCGCTTGATTGCTTGCTGCAATTCCTAATCTTTTTGCACTACTTATTTTGAAAAATGCCAGTATTCGCACAAAGAAAGTGAAACAATTGAGTCATTCAGTCTGAGCGTTTCATTTATGAAGTAACATGTTGAGATTCTAATACAATTGGGTGGGTTTTAAGGTGACACAGAGTTCATCCAACCCATGGGACACCGTGAAACAAATAGTAGTGATGATACTATCTGATGTTTTTTCCGCACCTAAGGATTTAGTCGCTGAATCTATTGAGAAACCTCCGGACTCAGCTCTTGGAGATCTTGCATCAACAATTTCATTCTCATTAGCAAAGGAACTAAAGATGAACCCTGCAGCAGTGGTCAGCGAATTCTTACCGAAGTTAAAAGAGCGTGTTTCTGTTGAGTCAATGATAAAAGAAGTCACCACAAAGGGACCTTACATCAACTTCTTCTTTGATCATGGAAAGGTTGCAGAGCTGACAATTAGTAGTGTTCTTGAATTAGACAGTGCGTATGGTCAGAGTGATGTATTTGAAGGAAAACGGGCATTAATCGAATCACCTGCCGTCAATCCTTCCAAACCATGGCATATTGGTCACGCAAGAAATGCAATCCTCGGAGACACACTCTGTAACATCCTTGACTGGGTTGGTTATGATGTAGTACGGTTGGACTATGTCAATGATCTCGGCCTTCAGATTGCACAGCTGATTTGGAAACTAAAGAAGACCGATGAGGAAAGAGAGGGTATGAAATATGATCACTATTTGGGTCACCTCTACGTCGATGTCCAGAAAGCCTTTGATGAGAGCGAGTCAGTACAAAATGAGGTTAGAGAGGTTTCTAGAAAGCTGGAGAATCTTGATAGTGATGAAGCAAAACTTAGTGCTAAAATGGTGACTGAATGTCTTAAAGCACAAAATGAAACTTCATACAGATTAGGAATTTTCCATGATTATCAGGTTTGGGAAAGCGCAATAGCACATAGTGGCATTCTTGAGCTGGCTCAAAAGATGATGTTGAAATCAGACAATATTCTAAAATTAGATGAGGGGGAGAAAGCTGGCTGCATAGTTGCAGACTTGTCTGTGATAGACGAGTTCAAAGACATGAAAGACCCTTACAAGATTCTTTTCCGATCTGATGGAACCAGGACATATACAGGAGCAGATGTAGCTCTTCAGCTTTGGAAATTCGGTATAATTGAAGACCCATTCAAATACTCTAAATTTGAGGACCAACCGAATGGCACCCCAGTCTATAGGACAGACCTTCATGGTGAGAAACGGAATCTTGGCAAATTTGATATTGTGATGAACGTTATCGGATCTCGACAAGCGCACCCCCAAAAAATGGTTTATACCGTTTTAGATCTCCTGGGATACCCACAAGAAAGCGAGAATTCTCATCATATCGCCTATGAGTTCGTTGGACTTGAAGGTGCTGACTTTTCTGGGCGACATGGCACATGGATTGGGTATTCGACTGATGATGTACTTGATAGAGCGGCGGAGTTGGCGAAGACTGAGGTCGACAAAAGAAACCCAATTGAGGACAACATCTTCAAAGACACTGTTGCAAATCAAGTTGCTGTTGGAGCATTACGTTATTTCATGCTCAATGCATCGCCGGATAGGCAAATTACCTTTAGATGGGGTGAAGCATTGGATTTCAACGGAGATGCTGCACCATACCTCCAATATTCACATGCAAGAGCGCAGAGGATTCTGGAGAAGGCAGATGATAAGATAGGACAGGTTGATCTTAACCAACTCACAACTGATGCAGAGTTCGAGTTGGTGAAGGCGATTGCACAGATGCCTGAAGAGATCCTAGATGTGGCAAAGGCGTTAAAGAAGAACGTATGGGGAACCAGTTTTCCATCTAACAGACTCACAGCATTCACATACAATCTCGCTAATCTCTTCAGCAAATTCTATGATACATGTCCCGTCCTCAAAGCAGAAGATGCATTACGAAACTCGCGTCTATCCCTCGTTCATGCTTTTAAAACAGCAATGGCCAACTGCTTGACGGTCCTCGGTATACCGATTGTCAATAGGATGTAATCTATCCTGAAGTGACAGTTGCATGTTCAACGACAAATGAGGGTGTAATCATAGATAGTGTTGTCCTTGTATCAGCGCCTACAATGGAAACACGTTGTAGAAGGTCACGCATATTAATTCCTACAAGTGTGTTCTTAACGGGATGCTTCACCTCTCCCCGCTCTATGTAGAAGCCTTCGTATAACATAGCACTCAAATCACCAGTTGTCATATTAGGCTGGTCAGCAGTCCTTCTACAAAGTACACCTCGACTTATCTCAGAAATCAAATCATCAAGGGTTCCCTTCCTTGGAGACAAAATGAAGTTAGATGTGGAGATGGAGGGGAGACCTGCATATGAAGGTCGGCTAGCATTTCCTGTATTGCTTACATCATCTTTGTTTGCAGTGTATGAATTATGTAGTAGTCCTTTCAGGACACCCCTTTCTACTATGTGTGTCTGTTGAGAGGGGTATCCTTCTGCATCAAACATGCGTGAACCTAATCCAGCAGGTATGAGAGCATTATCCATAATATCAACATTTTCAGAAGCGATGATATCACCAAATGCATCAGAGATATACGAACGACCTTTTTGCACCTCCTCAGCATAAATTGCAGCAGCAAACCCATGTCCGATTACTGTTCCTGCACCTAATGGTGTAAATATCACCGGGAGTTCTCCACCCTCAATAGTTCTAGGACCCAAAAGGTCGAGTGTGAGTTTAGCTGCACTTGTTCCAACGTCTTCGGGATTAATCTCACTCAAATTCCGAGTGAGTTGGTAGTCATAGCTCGCAGTCTGATCGCCTTCGTTCTTGATAATAGGAGATGAATATACCAGGATGTAGGTTCGTGCTTCCGAATTTGATATTCCTAACGAATTAACAACAGCACTAATACCAGAGGCGGTCTGGACTCCTGCATTGATTGCATAGTTGTGATTTTCGAGCTCCTGCTTTGAAGAATCAAGCACTCTGATTATCATATCTGCAGTTACTTCTGAAGGGAGTTCTGCAATATCCTTGTCATAAAGACCCTTAACAGTGCGATATGCTTTTTCACCGGAAGGAAGACTAATGAAATCGGGATCGGGGATCGATACCTTAGCTAGCTTGACCGACCGAGTGACAGCCTCACGTACATCTTCATCTGAGAGAGTAGTCACGAAGGCAAAACCGATTTTCTTGTTAATCACGGTCCAATACCGATACCAGCATCTCTTTTTTCCTCTGCATTCCGAATTGCGGAGTTTTCAGCTTCTATAGAAAATGCACGAGATTGACCTACATATGCCTCAGCCTGTGTTGCTCCTAATTTCACAGCCATATTGACTGCAGATTCTGCAATATTTAGCAGCTGCTCTTTCAACTCACATACCTCCCACAGGCACTTGCCTAATCCGGGCGTGGGGGCCTCCTGTTGTGGTTGGTACATTCTGTCCGTCTTTCCCACAAGACCCTCCTTCTAATTCAAAATCTTTACCAATTGCATCAACTTTAGCAAGAATTTCAAGTATGTTTCCAGCGAGGGACACCTCACGGACCATTTGTCCCTTCTCTCCATTCTCAATCATATACCCATAGCTCGCTTGGAACATGAATTGACCTTTGGCAGATTGAGTATAGCCATAGTTGTAGCTGCATAGAAGAATCCCGTTTCTTGTGTCCTCTATAAGCTCATCAACATCCCAGTCCCTTGGTTCCATGAAAGTATTGCTCATCCTTGGTTGAGGTACATGCATGAAGGATTGTGCTCTTGCTGCACCATTAGGTTCCATTTCTAATCTACTTGAAGTTTCCAGACTATGAAGAAGGTCTGTAAACACCCCATCTTTAACCATGTGGCGTTTCCTTGTCTTTGTCCCCTCCCAGTCATATTCAGCAGAACCTCGAGCACCAACTAGCGTAGGATCATCACTAATACTCAGATATTCAGGGCCTACCTCTTTGCCAATCAAATCCTCTAGCACTGTTGAGTGAGCTGGCCAGTTGTCAGCTTCAGCTGCATGGCCAAATGCCTCATGTGTAACAACACCATTGAGAGCCGGATCGAGTACAACATCATAGATCCCCCCCTTTGCTGCTTTTGACGATAATAGCTCGATAGCTAGTTTTGCAGCCTTTGTGCCAATATTCCGTGACTCCTCAGTTTCCATTTCTTCAAATCCACTGCGGAAGCTTAGGGACTGCTGAATCCGTTGCCTGTTGTTACCTTCCTTTGCAGTGGGAACTGAAATGATACGGGGAATTGCAGTCTGTAGAGCTACTCGAGTTCCGAGGGAGTTGGCAACGTAGATATCAGAAGTGAGTTCGCCGTAGATTGTACGTGTAGTTACAATCCGCTCATCATGATCTCTGGCTTGATTGTCAATCGTTTGTACAAAGCTCATCTTATCCTCGATAGATACACGATTAAAGGGCTTCTTGATTTTCAGTTTGACCTTTTCCTCAAAGGCAGGGCCATCAATATTGAACTTCTCAGCAACTTGTTCACGGGTTGCTAGAGCTAACTTCGCAACCGACTCTCCAGTTGTACGCATACCCTCAGAAGTAAGATTAGTAGTCTGTGCAAATGCCCATGCCCCATCAATGAACGCACGGATACCTGCCCCTTTCATTCGCGAGGCGAGTGACTGTCTTGTGATGCCATCATTAATCTCAATAATTGTAGTCGTGGAGTTTTCAATACGTACATCTACAAAACTAACACCAATCTTTAAAGCTGCATCAATGGCTGCCTGAGCAAGGTCTTCCATGTTAATCTCCTTTGGATAAAGGCTCAACTTTTCATTTCGGATATAACTGATAT
>JBHLPA010000003.1:0-24551 GCA_048939935.1 Promethearchaeota archaeon
CGCATCTTTAATGCCATGTCAGAAGAATGGATGAATGCTTTCAATGCTGGTGTCTTTACAGAGTTTATGGAACAACGAGCCCCAGGTCATGCGATTCTTGATGACAAGATATACCACAAAGGTCTCTTGGGGTTCATCGATGATATCAAGACACAGATATCCTCTCTCGATTACTACAATGACCCAGAGGTATACAAGAAAGAGCAAGAACTGAAGGCAATAGAGATTGCAGCCAACGCAATGATAGTATTTGCTAAACGACATGCAGAGAAGGCTCGAGAGCTTGCGGACAGCGAGTCTGATGAGGGACGAAGAGAGGAGCTCTTGCGAATTGCTGAAATTTGTCAACATGTCCCAACAAATGCACCTCGTAACTTCTGGGAGGCACTCCAGTCTTACTGGTTTGTTCATTTGGGTGTAATCATTGAACTGAATGTCTGGGACAGCTTCAATCCTGGTAGACTGGACCTCCACCTCTATCCTTTCTATGAAAAAGAGGTCGAAGCAGGTGACTTGACAATGGATTTTGCCAAGGAACTCCTTCAATGCTTCTGGGTGAAGTTCAACAACCAACCTGCACCACTGAAGGTGTCAATAACTGAACAACAAAGTGGAACCTATCAAGACTTTGCTCTGATTAATACTGGTGGGCTCACAACAGATGGTAAGAGTGCTGTGAACGAGCTTTCTCACCTAATTCTTGAGGTCTGTAATGAGATGCGGCTCATTCAACCCAGTGTCTGCATCCAGCTCAGTACCGAAAATCCAGATAGTTTTCTCATGAGTGCTATAGATGTTGTCAAGGAAGGTTTTGGGCAACCCTCAATTTTCAATACCGATGTGATACTGAAGGAGTTTATCCGTGCTGGAAAATCGATAGAGGATGCCCGAGTAGGAGGTCCTAGTGGATGTGTGACTATCAGTGCCTTTGGTAAAGAGAGTTGCACTCTGACAGGTTATTGCAACTGGCCAAAGATTCTGGAGATAGCTCTTCATAACGGAACAGATCCCCGGACTGGAGAAATGGTGGGTATTGAAACTGGCGATTCGACCAAGTTCAAATCATTTGAAGAGTTATTTTCTGCTTACAAGAAACAGCTCGAATATTTCGTCAATCTGAAAATCAAAGGAAACAACATCATAGAACGACTCTTTGCAGAGCATATGCCTGCCCCCTTCATGTCTCTATTGTTTGATGATTGTATTGCACGAGGAAAGGACTATCATGATGGAGGTCCTCGATACAGTTCCACATACATCCAGGGCGTCGGAATGGGTACAATCACAGACTCTCTCTCAGCCATCAAATTTCATGTGTTCGATAAGAAGCAGTTCACTATGGAGGAGCTACTTGAGGGTCTTCGGACCAATTTTGAGGAAAATGAGGTCATGAGAATGACTCTCCTCAACAAGACACCCAAGTATGGTAATGATGATGATTTAGCCGACAGCATCGCTAAGAGCGTATTCGATGCATATTTTGGCTTCATTGATGGTCGTCCAAACACAAAGGGTGGTGAGTATCGAGTCAACCTGCTTCCAACGACTGTTCATGTCTATTTTGGACAAGTCACTGGAGCAACTCCCGACGGTAGAACTGCTGGTGCTCCTCTCTCTGATGGCATCTCTCCAAGCCAAGGTGCAGACACAAATGGACCCACTGCAGTCATCAAATCTGTTGCAAAGATTGACCATTGGAAGACTGGTGGGACTCTCCTCAACCAGAAGTTTATGCCAGAGGTCTTGGCTAACTCTGAAGGAAGAAGGAAGCTCGGGGACCTTGTACGCACCTACTTCAAACTCGGTGGTCATCATATCCAGTTCAACGTAGTGAGCGCTGACACACTCAAATCAGCTCAAAAGAACCCTGAACACTTTCAGGATTTGATTGTCAGAGTCGCTGGATATAGTGACTATTTCGTCAATATTGGTAAAGACCTCCAGAATGAAATCATTGCCCGGACTGAACAGCGTCACTTCTAATCTGTGTCTGGTCTGTATGGCTCCTCCCGAACAATATGTCCCGTGACCAGTTTGAGCATAAAGATGGGGATGAACCACTCAAATCCTGGAATCGGTGAAATGATGTATGCATTGAGAATTATTGCTACACTGACCATTAATACTGAAACTGGTCGTTTCAAATACAGTGGTATGCCCAAAACAATCAGTGATGAAACAAGTAGATAGCCATAGACAGTGAAGAAATAGATCCAATCAAAAGTCGTGAAGAAGACCGTGATTAAAAGCGGGTGGATGAAGTGAAGCAAAATGAAACTGAAGTGTTGTTTGAATCCCTGTTCTTTCCTGTGATACCAACGTTTTGCAGTTGATGTGGAGTTAGCGACCACGCCTCCTCCAATGTCAAATGCAACAATTGTGCCAACAATGAGCTGGAGTAGGCTCCAGTCCAGTCCAACAAAATACTGGTATAGAATCAGACCAACTCCTCCGAGAATTCCTGAAAGAAAAACCAGAACGATTTCTGCTCTTGTCGCTCCAGGGCCTATCAATTCTGATACGACTCGTGATGTTTCACTTCCCTGTTCTGGATATTCCCAGTCTATCTTAGCCATTCCTTCACACCGAGGAAACAGATACAGAACTGACCAAAATACATTATGGGCTTTTTTTGGGGGGGTCATTGGGCAAATAATCTAAACAAGGTGTCGAGTTGAAGCAGTAGTTCGAAATGTAGGATGTAGAGCAAATTTTAAAAACACACTCCAACTCCGCTCGCAGTGTAGTAAGAATAGCCTGGGTGATGTGACTATTCGACATTGTGATGATTTTGATATCACTCTGGCTGCAAAACTACAGGTGAAAATTAATGGCGCATAGAAAGAAACATGCCCCTAGAAGGGGCAGTCTTGCCTATCTTCCAAGAGGAAAGGCATCAAAGTTCCTACCTAGGATAAAGAACTGGCCTTCCTATGATGGGGATTCTGCAAAACTGCTTGGCTTCGTTGGTTATAAGGCGGGTATGACGCATGCGGTTATGACAATCGAGAATCCAAACAGTCCCTTCAAGGGTCAGGAAACCGTGATTCCCGTCACAGTCATCGATACACCGCCAATCAGACCATTCTCAATCCGTGGTTACAAGTCAACGCCATATGGTATGAAACTAGTGACTGAGGTTATTGCCGAGAACCTCTCTGAGGACCTCCGGAAAGCGATGCCTTTTCCCAAAGAGTATGACCACGAAGCAAAGATGAAGGAGTTCGAGGAGCAGCTCGACTCATTCTCCGAGATTCGTATGGTAGTTCATACTCAGCCAAGACTTGCAGGAGTGCCTAAGAAGAAACCTGACATCTCAGAGTATAAAGTCGGCGCTCCAAGTGTGAGAGAAGCCTTTGAGTATGCCCAGAGTATTCTCGGTACGGATGTCAGAGTCGCAGATATCTTGGATGAAGGAATTCTCGTTGATAGCATCGCTGTGACAAAGGGTCATGGCTTTCAGGGTCCTGTACGTCGCTGGGGAATTCGTATCCTCCAGCATAAGTCGCGAAAGACAAAACGAGGTGTGGGTTGCATCGGTCCTTGGTCACCTACTAATATTAGATACTCAGTACCCCGCCCAGGTCAGACCGGTTTCCACACACGAACCAGCTTCAATAACAAAGTCTTGAAGATGGGTGAACGTGGCGAGGAAATCACACCCTCTGGTGGTTTCGTGAATTATGGCATAATTCGTGGCGACTACATAATGCTTCATGGATCTATCCCTGGTACAGTGAAGAGACCAGTGCGAATCAGACTCGCCCTTCGTCCTAAGAAGGGACATGTGGATGCACCGACTGCTGTGAGTTACATCAGCACAGCATCGAAGCAGTAATGGAGGCTGGTAGTTATGGCAAGCATAAAGGCATATTCATTGAAGGGTAAGGCCATAAAGGGAACAATTTCATTGCCCTCCCAATTTGAAACACCCTACCGTCCAGATGTGATTAAACGGGCTGTTTTATCACTACAATCACGGAAGTATCAACCGCATGGTGTTGATGAACTCGCTGGAAAGCGTAACACTGCGGAGAGCTGGCAGACCGGGCATGGCAGATCAAGGACGCCACGAGTTAAGGGAAGTGGTACTGGTGCTGCTAACAAAGGTGCATTTGCACCAGGAACTGTTAGTGGTCGAGTTGCACACCCTCCAGAAGCTAGGAAGATCCTAGTTGAGAGAATAAACAAGAACGAGAACCGTCTAGCTATCCGTTCAGCCATCGCAGCGTCAGCTAATCCTGAGTTTGTGAAAGCAAGAGGTCACCAAATCGACAATGTTCCTCAGATACCATTGGTTGTCAGTGACCAGTTGCAATCCCTCTCCTCCACGAAGGACGCCTTTGAAGCCTTGGTCTTCTTAGGTCTGGGAGATGATCTTGACAGGGCTAGGGATGGTCGTGCAATCCGAGCTGGTAGGGGTAAGATGCGAGGTCGTAAGATGAAATCTCCCAAGTCCCTTCTCATTGTAGTGGGTGAAGACTCGGGTATCTCAAGAGCAGCAAGAAATCTCCCCGGAGTGGATATTGTAGAGGTTCAAGGATTGAATGCAGAACTTCTCGCTCCAGGGACACATCCTGGACGTCTAGTGGTCTGGACAAAGTCCGCCATAGAACGGCTCGAGAAGGAGAATCTGTTCAATTGAGGTGAGTGAATGAGAGATCCGAATGAAATCATTATTCGCCCTGTTGTGACAGAAGCCAGTCTTGAGGCTGTAGATGAAGAGAACAAGCTCGTCTTCTACGTAGTTCGAACTGCAAACAAGACCACCATCAAGTGGGCTGTTGAATCGCTCTACAATGTTGTGGTTGATAAGGTTAACACGCTCATAATGCCTAATGGAAAGAAGAAGGCAATTGTGAGATTGGCACCTGAATACAGTGCCGCAGAGGTTGCGACCAACCTCGGGATATTCTAAGGAGGCTTGTAAATGGGTAAACGAATTCTGGTACAACGAAAAGGTCGCGGTACTACTCAGTGGAGGTCTCCAAGCCACAAGAAGATAGCACCGGCTAGACATCCCAAGTGGGCACCAAACAAGACTTACATCGGTACAATTGTGAACCTTCACCATGAAGCAGGTAGAGGTGCACCTCTTGCAGAAATCAGGTACGAAGGTGAGACCAAGATTCACTTCATGGTCGCTCCTGAGGGCGCCCAGGTTGGTCAGACAATCGAATGTGGTGATGATGCCACTCTGGCAAATGGTAACACCTTGATGCTGGAACACATCCCTGAAGGTACTCCTGTCTATAACATAGAGGGAAGCCCTGGAGATGGTGGGAAATACGTGAAAGCATCAGGTCTCGCTGCAACAATCGTGTCAATTGACAAGACCAAGGCAATGGTCAGACTACCTAGTGGTAGACAGAAAGCCTTCAGTCCACGGTGTCGTGCGACAATCGGAATTGTCGCTGGCGGTGGTCGTCAGGAAAAACCATTCCTCAAGGCTGGTACAGTCTGGCACCACACTCGTGGAAAGGCTCGAAAATGGCCCGTTGTCAGAGGTGCTGCGATGAATGCTGCATCACATCCTCACGGTGGTGGGTCACATCAATCACCTGGTCGACCGACTACAGTCAGTAGAAACGCGCCTCCTGGTCGTAAGGTTGGCAACATAGCGGCTAGACGAACTGGTCGTAAGAAGTAGACTGGAATGAGAGGGAGTTTTCCCTCTTCTTTTCTTTATTTTTCAATAACACCTGTATGCAAGTAATACTCAGACCCATATCCCTCTAATTCCTCAGCAATTCAGAGGACTGACCATGCGTCTCATAGCTGTGCATTTGCCCGAGAAGATTGTTGAGGATATTCAACATCTCGTAGACAAGGGTCTCTATCCTAACAGATCTGAAGCAATTCGAAATGCTATCAGGGACCTCTTGAAACGAGAATTGTGGGATGGTACGCTAAACACCAATGGTAGGTTGAGTGAGGTAGTGGGATAATGAAATCGTTTATTGACTCTGCACGTGAACACAGTCGAGGAGAGCGAACTATGTCCACTGTCCGTGATATGGGACAAGCTCGCATTGTTGTTGTGGGATGCGGTGGAGCTGGAAATAACACAGTCAAACGCCTCATGACCATTGGGATTCAAGGTGCTGAATGTATCGCAATAAACACTGATCGACAACATCTAGCAGTCACAACTGCTCACAGAAAGCTCCTAATTGGTGAGAGAATAACACGTGGACTTGGAGCTGGTGGCTACCCTCATGTTGGAAGAGCTGCTGCAGAAGAATCAACTGGACAGCTCACTGAGCTTTTACGTGATGCTGATTTAGTATTCATCGCTGCTGGGATGGGTGGTGGTACGGGCACTGGGAGCGCTCCTGTGGTTGCTGAAATTGCCAAGAACAGTGATGCAATCGTTGTAGGCGTTATTACAATGCCCTTTAGTCTTGAACGGACACGTATCGACAAAGCAAAGGCTGGTCTGGCACGTTTACAGGAAAATGTAGACACTGCAGTAGTGATTGACAACCAGAAACTCATGGAGCTTGTTCCAGACCTCCCATTAGAGGAGGCTTTTGGAGTTGCGGATGAGGTCCTCGCAAATATGGTGAAAGGGATCACCGAAACAATCACCATGCCCTCTCTGATTAATCTGGATTATGCAGATGTTCGTTCGATAATTTGCAATGGTGGAGTAGCGCTCGTGGGTCTGGGCGAAGCAACAGGACCCGATCGTGCCAATGACGCGATTAAGAATGCACTCAATAGTCCCCTTCTAGAGGTGGAATGGACTGGTGCAACTGGAGCTCTTATTCATATCACAGGAGGCCCTGATATGAGTCTAGCAGAGTCAAACAAAGTTGGCGAGCTTGTGTCTGAGAAGATGAGTCCAGATGCTAATGTTATCTGGGGAGCTCGTGTTGACCCCCGCCTTAGTGGTGTTCTCCGTGTGATGCTCATCCTCACAGGCGTTAAGAGTCCCCAACTTCTAGCGCGCTCTAAAGAGGAGGGCACTCTTTCCTCAACAACTAAGCGCCTCGCTGAGTATGGAGTAATTAGTTCTCAAACTAAATTTTTAGGTTCCAAGCAAGCCCGTTCAAGAGCCTTTGGGAAAATTCCTGAATCAACAGGCAGGTCTTGGGAGGAACGACTGAAACCCTTGGAACGGACACTCACTCGGAAACCGCCTAAGGAAAAAGAGGTCAAGAAGAGAGAAATTGAAGAGCTCGGTCTCCGTAGACTCCTTGAATAAAGGGCTTGAAACACTAGCCTCAGTTGCAGCGAGAAATCTGACTATGCCTAGTCTTGACTCAGAGGTGCGTTCAGATCACATGCTCGTTTGTTCATAGTGACTGCTATGCTAGACCGTGTTCTTTCAACCAGTCATCTGCTATGACTGCGACTCGCTCATAGAGAGGGCCACTACCCTCGATTCCATCCTTTGAGATTCGAATCTTGTTCATAACGAGAATTATGCCTGTATCAGGATAGAACTGAACTCCACCAGGTGGAAATGTCTTCTCTAGCTCCTTTGCAAGCCCTTCAAGGCTAATCTCTTTCTCTGCAACTGAGAATGAAACGATACTGCTTCCATAGATGAATATCTTTGGAATGTTAGTTTCACCATCAGCAACAACATCAGAGAGGACAATACTCAGACTGTTCTGATCAATACCTTTCAAGGTACCTGCATAGGTCTTGCCTGTGTTGATTACTACCTCAACCGTTGCACCAACGACCGCTGCAAGTTCGCGGTTGAAGGCTCTCATTGCTGCTACCTCTGACATTTAGTTTCACCACTAAAGTGATTGAAGTCAGAGTTGAGGGCGCAGACATGTCGTTTTAAAATTGATGCTAGCACGGTCTCTTGTCTTTTGTTGTCGAAATAGCGTCTATCGGTGCTTAAATTGTACCAACAATCACGTCATTGCAGTTCATAACAGAGTAGAGGCCAAATACATGGCAACAACACAGGTTCAAGAGATAATCAAATCCGAACAAGTAGAACTCTCTACATGGTCAAAAATCAGCCTCCTGAAGATAGGAGGGATTATGCTAGCAATTGCTGCAGCTTGGCGAATAGTGGATCAGTTTGTTCTAGGTCTTGGTGACACATGGTTGAACATCATGCCATCAAAGCTATTTCCCTTCCTAATCATCATTGGTTTCTTCTGGAAATATCGACCAAAGGATATTGGCTCAGTTCTTGGTCTAACACGAGAGAACTTCCAAGCTCAACTAGCAGTTGGTCTTTTCATTGGTATAGCAATCTCCTTTGGTATTGACTTTGGTGGGACTATTGTATACGGTCTCTTTGTTGACCCGACATATCCCCTACAACTTCATGTTCTAAATGAAGAACTACTGGGATACATGCTGCTTTTCTTCTTGACAAATGCGTTTCTTGAAGAAACTCTTTTCCGGGGTCTCCTGATCAACGCATTCAAGACTCGCCAAAGTTCGAATAGAGCAATCATACTCTCTGCCATTATCTTCGGAATTTGGCATGCAGGATGGCCATTGGTTAATGGATTTGCCGACTCGGATGTAATGAATCAAGTTGCCTCGATGGTCTTTTTCACTACGATTTTGGGAATATTCCTTGGTGTTTACTACGAGCGGTTCAATTCTGGTAAATCTCTTGTGGGTCCAATATTCATTCACACGATGTTTAACTATGTTAGCGAATGCTTCAAGATTGGTCCTGAACCAGTTATTCAAGGTCCGGACCTGATTTTTTCAAATCCTGGACTTATGACAACTACTTTCCTGATGTTCTTCTTGATATTCATTCCACTAGGTGTTTTCCTTTGGAAGTTCAGAATCGAACAAGTTTCGACAATATGGCATCGATTGATTGGCAAAGAAAATGGTGGAGAACACATACACTCTGAAAATGAAATTTTGACAAATAGAAATGATAGTGAGGTTTAGAAAATGCAAATTGGTACAGACTTGGTTTTGTTATCGAGTATGGCAACAGTCGTTATTGCCATTTTTCTCTCCGGATATCTAGGTCGAAAGTGGCTCTCTCAGAAGGTCCGACTTCTTACTGACCTTCCTCTAGTATTTGCCATCGCGTTTTTGGGTCAGGCCTTCAATATCGCTATAGTCACACTACAGCATATTGGAATACTACCAACAACAATAATCTTCTTCCGGATTCGGACGATAGGGATAGGCGGTTCAATAGTCCCGATTTTCGGCGCAATTCTTCAAATCTGGGCGCCCTCTATCCAGAGATATCACAATCGGTTGGTCTATCTTCTTACCCTTTACTGGTTAGGAATAGACTTTCTCATGCCTGGTGAAACTCTAATCATGTCATTATTGATTCCAGTCTTGGTCGTTCTTGGGATCATGATGATGTTCACATTCATCATCACTTGGAGAACAGGTCGTCTGAAAGAAGTACGAAGTGAACTCATGGTTGTGTCCGTCTTATTTGGAATGGCTAGCCAGATTCTTCGGGTCCCATTTCTGACCACCTCTTTGTTCTATGTTCCAGATGTGTTGCTAGCAATTTCGATGGTCCTTACTGCACTTGCGTTTGGCAATCCCTGGTACAGTAGGAGCAACAAGATTCAGACCGAAGAGTCCCCACACATGGTGACTGTTCCCTAAGGTGTTCTAAGGAATAGAACGAAAGCAGGCAACCTATCAATCTGCATCCAAGGGAATTGCCTAAGAGAATGGGTTATTAGTCTCTCTCGTTGCAGCTGGAGTGGGTGTCATTGCATGGGCTCGCAAAAACACTTTGCTCTTCAGTATCTCAGGCCGGAAAGCCTTCCCGATCCATTTTGCCCTGGATGCGGTGCAGGGGTGGTAGCCAATGCGTTTCTAAAAGCAGCCAAAGACTTGGGTCATGAAGACCTCTCTGGATTTGCGTTTGTGTCAGGGATTGGTTGTAGCGCTTGGATTCCATCACCGCACTTCCAAGCTGACACACTACACACCACACATGGTCGTGCAATTGCGTTTGCCACCGGCTTGAAGATGGCTCGTCCAGAGCTAAAAATCGTTGTAATCAGCGGAGATGGGGACCTGGCTGCAATCGGCGGCAACCATCTTATCCATGCAGCTCGAAGAAACATGGACATGACCGTTATCTGTGTTAACAACTACATCTACGGGATGACTGGCGGCCAAGTAGGACCGACCACTTTCACAGGAGACCGTACCACTACGTCTCCTTATGGCAATCCTGAACGTCCCTTTGATTTAGCCCGGCTTGTAGCCGCCGCTGGTGCTAATTACGTTGCACGGTGGACAACTGCCCATTCAGTACAAGCATCACGAGCAATGCGCACAGCAATCGAGCGAGAGGGTTTCTCTTTCATTGAAATGGTTTCCCAATGTCCGACAGCATATGGTAGGCGAACACGAGCTGGAGGGCCACCAGAGATGTTGAAGTGGTTCGAGAAATTTCCAGTCCGTAAGAAGGGAGAACCTATTGAACCTCGAATTCCAACAAAGGATGGAATGGACCTGGGCGTCTTTGCTGACAGACATGAGACCCCATTCACTGAACTACTAGATTCGGTGTACAGCACCATAGTGGAGTAATTCTTCATGAAGACAGAGATTCGTATCGCTGGAACAGGTGGAATGGGTGTAGTGTTAGCTGGTGTGATTCTTGGTCATGCGGCAGCAGTCTATGGTGGTCTCGAAGTTGTCCAAAGCCAGAGTTATGGTTCAGAGGCTCGAGGTACCGCTGCTAAGAGTGAAGTAATTCTGAGTGATCGACCAATTAAATACCCCAAGGTGAGGGAGTCTGACTATTTCATTGTGATGTCTCAGAAAGCTCTCGAGATGTATCTTGATGGTGCAAAGAAGAATAGTGTCCTTATTGTAGATCCCGACCTTGTAAACACAAAGGATGTCAAAGGATTTGAAATCCTAGAAGTTCCTGGGATGAAGACTGCTGATAAACTAGGCCTACGGCTTGTTTCTAATATGGTGATGTTAGGTGCGTTTGCGAAAAAGTCTGGTTTACTTCCAATAGAATCTCTAGAAAAAGCAGTTAGTGATTTGATAAGCGCCAGAACATCGGACATGGACATCAAAGCGATACAGGCTGGAGCTGAACTCGTCTAACCACCATGTATCAAGGGCAGGACCACAACAACATCACCCTCACAAAGCTTCGTTTCTAACCCCCCACTAAGAGCAACATCTGCTTCATTGCACAAGACCAATGCGTCACGGTCGATTATTTCTGGAGTATCCCACACTTCTCTGATGTCTTTTTCTCTCTTGATTGCCTCACTTAATAGATCTGAAAGACAGGAATCCTCTTCAAGTTCAATCTCAATTTTGCCATCTTTGAATTTCTTGACAAAAGGTCCTCTAAACTGAAGAGTGATTCTCATGATATGTTTCCACTCGCTCAGGATGAGTGAATCCTTGATAAAATGCATGATTTGTGCTCAAGTATGAACCTCTATATGGGACGGTCGTGAAACGGTGTTATGGCTGTGAACTGTGAGCAAGACGAACCCGAGCTTGTTTCAAGTTGGTATACCAGAATCTTTGGCATTACAGAGCCCACTGACAAGGTAGTTAGTCTAGTCAAGATTCTAACTGTCCTTCTTCCAGCCTTTGCTGCCAGCTTTCAGATCAGTACTACATTCTGGATGATATACATTGCAGAGTCTTTAGGTAACGGTGACTATTTTGCAGGACTAACTCTTGTAGGACTATTAGTGGTTATCCAGATGGCAGTCCAAACCGCTTTTGATTATCCCACAGGTGCCATCGGAGACTGGATTGGACAGCGCTATGTGATATCCTCTGCGCTTCTATGCTATGCTTTTGCATTTGGATTATCCTCTATGATTGTGAAGAACACTCCTGCCCCGATGTGGATTTACGTGTCAATCTACTTTTTATTCGGACTTGGGTCTTCACAGGAGAGTGGTGCCTTCAACGCATGGTTCGACAACAATTACCGTGTAGCAATGCCTCACGATGAGGACCGAAAACAGTATGGTGTGTTCCAAGGAAGGCTTGGGATGGTTTGGCAGGTTTCATCAACATTGGTCTTACTTCCTGGGTCTTGGCTGGCTTATCTCTATGGAGAAACCTGGGTCTTCTCTCTCCAGGCTGTCTTTGCAGTATTTCTCGCAATCATTGTTTTCAGACTTGTAAAAGACCTCCCTGGAGTAAGAGAGGCACAAGAAGAACGTCCCTCATTAGGTGAGTATGGGTCTCTTCTCAAGGATGGTTTCAAATTCCTTTGGTCTAGCAAGTTTGTCACACTCCTCATATTTGGTGAGGTTGTCATGTGGAGCATCGGTCCAGTCTGGTGGAACATTCTGTTGTTCCCTCTCTATTTCAGTTTCCTCGTGACTCAGGTTGCAGTTTCAGCATTTCGCACCTTGGTCTTCATCCCTCAAGCAATAGCAAATGAGAGGAGTGGAGTACTGGCCAAGAGGTTCGAGCCAAAGAAATGGATTCCACGTTTCCGACTATTACAGTTCACTGGAGTCATCTTTTACTTGGTGCTTGCAGCTATTGTATATCTCTTTCCAGGAATTCCTGCAGGCACAAACCCTGAGACTCTTGATTTCTATACACTTTTGATTCCATTCACAAACTTGCCTTTGATTCAGATACCTGTTCAGACTGTTATACCTGTCATACTAATCTTCATTCTGTTTGTCAGTCTGAACATGTTTGGTGCAATTGCGGGAATCTTAACGCAGCGTGTTATGCTAGACGTCATTCCTAATCGAATCCGAAACTCCATGTATTCGTTACAACCCACACTAGTCATGCTACTATCTATGCCACTCATTGCATTCTTTGGGTGGTTCATCCCCTTCACGGGAGGATTTTTACTGACCTTCCTAATTTGTGCAATGATATCTCTAATCGCTGTAGTTATGATATGGCTGGCATTTAACAATCCCATTCCTAAGGCTGAAGAGCTAGTGCTTGCTACCGAAGAGGAGAAGGAAGAGGTTTATGAGATGGATGTCACATGAAACCTCTACTTCGACATGGTCTTCTCTATAGACTGCTTGAGAACCTCTGCATTCAGCTCTCCAGCATGGAATACTTTGCCACTCTCAATGTGATTGAATGTGATTTCTGCTGGACTGAATAGAAGTGGGTCGACCTTGTAGAAGTCATTTCCTACGCTTTTGAATAGGTCATAGAATGGCTGACCGTATTGTTCCGATGAAGACGATGGGACCTTCTTGACGACATCATCCAAGTCCTTTTCACCATCACGGATGAAGTAGAAGGTCCTTCCTCCATACAGGATACAATCGTTCGTAACACCCATTGCTCTTGCATCTTTCTTAGCTACTGGGGCAACTGGAGCAACACCATAGCCTGATCTCACCCTATCGAGGTCGAATCCAATCTCGTGTAGTTTGTGCATCCCCACTTCAACAACTCTAGCTGAGACTTGTATTGAACCCACAAGACATGCTGTGGGTGCTAGAATACAATAGAGGTCAGAGGTTGCTATGTTGCATTTGTCTGCGATATACTGTGCAACATTATCAGGTGGAACTTCTCTGGTTTCAAGTAGAATCACTCCCACTTTGGCATCATCTGCATATTCCAGATGTTTGTACAATTTCTTCTCAACACGGGAAAGAGCCCTTGCTGGTCCTGAGCCCATAGCAAAATATCCTTCTTCGTTGATTACCCACCCTGCATACTGTGAACCCATACATGCAATCTTCGGATGGTCTGAGCTTACGACAACAGCAGGTAGATCCATGGTCCCAATATGCATCTTGGTATGCCTGACAACACCAAAACCCCCCAGACAAACCTCACTCACGAGTCTTCCGAGTTCTTCGGTTCCGGTCACCTCGATACCAGCATCGATAACAGTTGTCCCGTTTTTCAGTTCAGTAACAGTACAATCCAAGTCGTCCTTTTGTTCTATAATCTCCTTTGTAATCTCATATGCTCCTTCATTTACACTGATTTTCATGACATCTATCACCTCATGTTAAGTGCTGGTTCATCAAAGCTCGAACATATATCTCCTCACCAGGACTTGCCTCTGAAAAGTCTCCAATGAACTTGGTCCATTTTTCAGATACATCAATATTTTCGGACAAGAAATCAGGTCTGCGGTCCTTCAAGTAACGAAGATAGTAGTTGACGAACTCCCTCTCAGAACTGCCACTGAACTTGTAGGTTGGGAACAAAGAGTCGATTTTGCCTAGACAGAATATCATCCCTTTTGTTGCCTGTACGCCGACACGTTCGGCTATATCTCCAACAACAATGATTGTACCCCCCATCATGCGAATTGCTGCTTGAGGTCCTACATTGCCTTTCACAGCAATGAATCCTTTTCGCAGGTGTGCAGCCATCTCACGTCCCACATTACCCGCAACATAGACACGTCCTCCCTTCATACCATCAGTTGTTCCACGATAAGCAGCGCAGAGGTAGTCTCCTGCATCTCCTTCAATCTGGATATTTCCCCCTTCCATTTCTGCAGCAGCCCAGGGGCCCACAGATCCTTTCACATGGATACGGCCAGCAATCATCTCCGCTCCAAGATACATTCCAGTATCTCCTTCAACGGTGATTGTCCCACCGTTCATCCCTTTTCCAATCATCTTAACCTTTCTTAAGTCGCCCTTTACCAGAATATCGGTTTCATCTGGAGTTGGACCACTATTACCGCTGATGTCAAAGAAATCTCCGAGTGTGAGGGTTTCATTGCCCTTTTGAACAGGAAGAGCTTTGATTTCTTTCATATTCTTTCCAGCAAAATGAGTAGGTGTTATTGTATCCGCCTCAAGAGGAATATCTGGATTTTTTCTTAGTGACAAAATCACGGTCATGAACCCAACCACCTTGGAATTTCTGTGAAGTTAATCCACCTGATAAAACCTTTTGCAGTAATTCATTACGACGGAAAAAAGAAAAGGTGCCATTGTCTTGCTTTTTACCAAGCTGGTGGCATGAAATGGAGATAAACGGAGTCCCAATCGAAGACACCTTTGCAGAAGCCTTCGGAATGCACATGAATCGTACAATCATAACAGCGTACAGTGAGGAGTGGGCACGGATCACTGCCACAGAGGCAACTGGGTTTGGCACCTCTGTGATTATGGCTCCTGCTGAGGCTGGAATCGAATACGTGATGTCCCCTGATGAAACACCTGATGGGCGTCCTGGTGTGAGGGTCGTATTTGCTGTTGGTTCAAAGAAGAAGCTGGAACCACAGCTACTTGCTAGACTTGGACAATGTGTATTGACAAGTCCAACAGCTTCTGCATATGATGACACTCCAAAACCAAAAGATCGCTATGTGATTGGTAAGAAAATCGCCATGTTTGGAGATGGATTCCAAACTAAGAAAGGTCCAATTAATGGAAGAGTTCTCTGGTTCATTCCTCGAATGAGTGGTACATGTATTATTCAGGACATGTTTGGTCGTGTGAAAGGAGTCGCAGGTGGCAACATAATCTATTGCTGTGAGGATGTTGAGAGTGGAATGAACAGTGGGATGGCTGCTGTGAAAGCCATCGAGAAGGTGGAGGGTGCATACACACCATTTCCTGGTGGTCTCGTAGGATCCGGGTCCAAACCCTCATCAAAGTACAAGGTCCTGTTTGCATCCACAAATGAGAAGTTCTGTCCAACACTCAGAGCTCTAGTACCCAATACGTTGATTCCAAAGGGCAGTGAGTTTGTTCAAGAGATTGTCATCAACGGTCTCACTGAAGAAGCCGTTGCAAATGCCATGAAAGCGGCAATCGAAGCAGTCTGCGCACACCCTGGCATCACAAAGATGACCGCTGGGAACTATGGAGGTCAACTTGGAGAGTATCAAATACATCTCCATGACCTATTCAAGTAGTCAGTCCTTCTTCGTACCATTTGGCGCAATTCTTCCCGTTTCAATTGGTGATTCAGAGAACATCATGGGTTGATTTGGAGAGTATGATGGCTCATGACTGGTCAGTCGCATTACCATCTCATCTCCGGTTTCAAAGATCCTCCTAAACTGTATCTCCAATACTGGACTATAGAGTAGAAGGGGCAGAAAGATGACAATCATAACATATCGAAGTGGCCACAGATTATAGCCACCCACGCCCATAATATACTCATTCAATTTGAATGCAACCTCAATGAATCCCCACCAAAACCCAAAGAAGAGTCCAACTTGTCTAATAAGTTTCAACCTTTTATACAATCCAAATGTGCGAGTCATCCAATCATCATACTCGTAATGTTCAAACGAATATTCGAGAATCCCCCGCTTTTGCTCTGTGATTACAGCAAGTTTTCCAATGAATTCTTTATTCTCTTTTTCAACTACAACAAGTGTTCGAAACCGCCTCCTGAAGAATCCACCAATTGTCATGATTGAGAAGGCAAGCATCACGATAAACCATACAATTGCAAGAGCGATCATTAATGCTAAAATAACAATTAGACAGATAGCAACACCTTCATCACCACCGCCACCCCCACCACAGTAGCAATCACCACCACCGCCACAGCTTCCGCCGCCAAACACCTCAGATTCAACTGAAATGCGGCCTGTTTCTTTTGTATAGACAGCATTATTTCCTGGATTTACACCAGTGATACTCTCAATCTCCTTCCTGAGAGTTTTTCCAGATATACCATATGCTCGTATTGCTAGGGGTTTTTCAGGTTCGGAAACTTCTGAATAATCTTCCATTTACTCCAACCTCCATAATTTTACAGACATCCTATGATTATCACTTCTTCGATATTGGGTTTGTAACATCTATTGCACCTCAATTTGGTTCTGATGGGCGAGATCAATTGCTTCATTTGACCATCGGCCGAATGTTTTTGCAGCCAGCTCTAGATGTCCTACAGTTTTGGGGTCCAGTCCTAGTTGTGTCGTCACGACTGCATCTAGCTCCAAAACATCGTTTGATCCCCATATGAATCCCAAATCATGAAATATCGTTGACTCCACGAGCGTTTCATCAGACGCAGAGGTTGAGAATACTGCTTCAATCACACCTCGCACATCGAAAAGGGAATGACAGATTTTGTTGATATCCATGATACTATCATTGAGCTTCGAGTCTTTAGTACCATGAAATTTCCCTCTATACGGTGTAGATATCATCCCAAACAGGTTCTTGACCGACAATGTGACCCCTATTGTCCCGTGTGCTAGCTTTGGCTTGGTAAGACTTAGCAACGTACCACCTCTCATGTCATAAAGTCTTGTTGGGACCATAGTATACAGGATATCGCTTGTCAGGGGCTCAAATCGGGATTCCACGATCGACTTGATTTGGTCCGGTTCACATACCCGTTTTGACCAGAGTTCATCAGAGAGGTTAAGATACTCCACATGATGTTTCTTAAGGACCTCACCGATTCCTGCCATCTCTAGAAACCATCTGTCATTCTCACGTAGGTCTTTCTTCTTCTGTCCAGTCAACTTCTTTTCTAGCTCCGCATTGAAAGGTCCTTGATGGTTCAGAAAGATTGGACTTCTGTAGAGGGCACAGCTCTCAACTACAATCTTCTCACAGTCTAGAGCAGACAGTGTCCAATCCAAAATTTCTGCTTCAGTGTAAATCTTTGAAGTTGACCAATTTGGTTTGATTACAACTGGCGGCTTGAGGTCCAGTGTTGAAATTACCTCGATGAATGTTTCTCTTGTACCTTCTCGACAGAACATCACTCGGCCAATCTTTTCAATCTCCCCGGCCATAGTTTTAGTATCAATATTCTTCCTATTGGCCATTGTGATTCTCGAAGACTATGAACCCTGTAGAAATCTTTATCACCGATTTTCATGCGGAATGCGATGTGACAGCCTTTGGTTGTCATATTAATGCCCCAGTAGCTCAGACCGGTTAGATCGCCTCCTTGGTAAGGAGGAGGCCGCGGGTTCGAACAAACCGATGATTACCATCGTTTCGAAAATCCCGCCTGGGGCTCCACTTTTTCTTTTGATTTTATTGATGATTCAACCATCATAAGCAACAAAGTCTATCAAGAACCTCAGCCAAAAGATACTGAAAACAACGAATTGAGTGAACATCAGTGAAGGATGCTGAGAAACCCTCTGGAGTCAAAAATGCAACAATCCTGATGATTATTGGAGGAGCAATCCAAATTTACTCTGCTTATGGACTATTTCAAATCTCATTGATATATCCTAGTTTCGCTTCTACAATAGTTGAAACAATCATGATAGTGACTGGGCTTCTATCTCTTTGTGTAAGTTTAGCAATATGGAAACAGAAATCATGGGCGGCTTCAGCAGTAGCCTGCATTGGTATCGCTTTTTGCGGAACTCTTCCTTTCTTTGGGTATTACCTCATAATTTTCGTTTTCGGCCCGTTGTATTGGGCTGTGATAGACTATATCAGGGCTGGTCGAGTAGCTCAGCCTTTCAATCGAAATGATGATCAGACATAGTTTCAGAAGTTGTTTCTTCACATCTTTTCAATCGTGAAGAAAACTGTGTTTTCTAATCATGATTGTGATTGCCATACTCTGACACTAGACAAGAAAGATCTTCGCACTTGCTTCGGAGGATGGCATCTCTACGGAGACTCCTCAGTGCTGTAAACACAAGATATCCTCCAATCAAGAATAGGAAAACAATACCTGCAATGAGTATACCTGCGAAACCTAGGACTTCAATCACAGAGTAAATTTCTGCGATAGCAATAAGGATTGCTAATAATGACAGTGCTATAGTGATGATGCCAATTCCAGTACGAAGTTCTGCGAGATGTGTTCTCTTCTCAGCATCAATTGTGCGGATGAACGCCAGAGACGTCCTAAGGTTACCCTGCTCAGTATGTTCATCAATCTCGTATTCTTCTGTAGTCAATGCAGATTCTCCATCAATCTTCGAGTAGAGGGTCCCCGGGTTTTGGTTTCCTACCATGTTTCCGTCGTTTTGCAAACAAACGGGCCGCTTCCTCTGGACCTACAAGTTCCGACACTCTTCTAAAGGCCTCAGGATCATCTTCTCTGTCCAACCACTTCTCAATCTCTTTTGCGACTGAAGGTGCCAGGTCTTTTGCCAGTTTTTTCTTTCGACCCTTTCTGTCCAAGTCGAAATCATCTGGGCCAAGTAGACTCATCGTACTCATAATCAACTAATGCCCAGCTGTTAAGACCTTATTCATGACTGATACTTGGATATGAAAAAGTTGTATTCGAACTCATTAGTTCAACGCTAGTCTTATAACTAAATCCGGGGGCAGAGAGCAACACACGGGTCGGTGGTCTAGCTTGGCTATGATTCCTGGTTTGGGTCTTGCGGACCAATAGTTCGCTAGCAAGACTCCAGGGGATCCCCGGTTCGAATCCGGGTCGGCCCACCACTCCTGAATTTTAGTAATATCCAACTCATGAAGTAGAAGCAACTCCACCCATTGCCAAGCAATTCAAAGAAATCCTTCGGGTGCATTGATTAGTTCGTCAATAGTCGAAATCCTTATGTTCAAATCAGTCAAAAATTCGCTTAATGTCGTATCAATCATCTGTCCGGGAGCGTCTCGCTCGTCGCATTGCTGGTGAGATTGCCTTATCTGACCATCCAGGGCAGACCATGAAGATGTGGCGAGAACGGTTCAGACTACCACAGATAGTCCTCGCCGAATATCTAAACATCAGTCCAAGTGTAATCAGTGATTATGAATCTGGAAGGAGAAAGTCCCCTGGGACTTCAACGATACGACGGTTTGTTATGGCACTACTCGCATTGGATGAAAGAAATGGTGGTCAAGTCGTAGCAGCATTTGTTCGTCTCATGGATGTGAGTCTCGTTGACCTCAATATAGTCCTGGCAATGAGTGATTTTTCCTCTCCAATGACAGCTAAAGAGTTCTGTCAGGGCTTGAAATGTACTATCAAGAGTGGTGAGAAACTTTTAGACAGAGAGATTTACGGCTATACTCTTGTTGATGTTGAACGAGCAGTGAAAGAGCTGGATAGTGATGCGTTTCTGAAGCTCTTTGGTGCAACCACTGAAAGATGTCTTATTTTTACCAATGTTAACACTGGTCGAGCTCCAATGATTGCTATCAAATCACAGGAGTTCAAACCATCGCTTGTGGTTCTACATGGTATTGAAACAGTTGATAGACTTGCCTTAGAGCTTTCTGAGCAGATGCGGATTCCCTTAGCTGTAAGTAAAAGTGGATCTGTTGACGTACTGATACGTGAGCTCAGAGGGATAGAGCCAATCTAACCAAGAATGAGTTTGAGAACAGCCATCCGCAAAATCACTCCATTATAAACCTGATCGAAATATTTTGCGTAAGGTGTATCATCGATTGATGCGTCAAGTTCATCAACTCTTGGTAACGGATGTAGAATAATCGCATCTTCTTTCATGAATTTCAAGTCATCAACTGTGATTCGAAATCTATCCCTCACCTTGTCATACTCCCGAATATCTGGAAAGCGTTCCTTCTGGATCCTGGTTGTGTAGACCACATCAACATCTTTTACGGCCTCTTCCACACTCTCACATTCAACCACATTCACACCTGAATTTTTCATCTGTTCTATAATGGCTGGTTTCATTCTGAGAGCCTGCGGTGCAGCAAGTTTGATCTTGACATCATAATGACAGAGCCCCATTCCCAAAGAGTGTACAGTTCTTCCATATTTTAGGTCTCCACAGAGTGATATTGAGAGACCGTCAATCTTTCCCTTCATCTTCTTTATAGAATACAGGTCAAGTAGTGCTTGAGTTGGATGCTCCTCAGCTCCACTTCCAGCATTTATTACAGGTATACTCGAAAACTCTGCTGCCACCCTAGCTGAACCATCCAGCGGATGTCTAATGACAATGACATCTGCATACCTCTCTACTGTCCGGATAGTGTCCGCAAGGGTTTCACCTTTTCCTCCCGCACTCGATGTGCCAGCCTCTGCAAAGCCAAGTACACTTCCACCGAGTCTAAGCATTGCACTCTCAAATGAAAGGCGTGTACGTGTGGAAGGTTCGAAGAACAAGACAGCCATAATCTTTGAATTCAGGTCTTTACTTCTCTCTACTGCAACTGATTCCATCTTTGCCGCAGTATCCAAAATGTGATCGATTGTCTTCCTCTCCAAGTCATGGATACTAATCAGATTCTCAAGTTCTCCCATCAATGAACACCTAATTATGCTGGAACGAACCAATGTTCTTCTTTAACTTTTCCAGATAAGAGATAATCTTCTCTTTCTACTTTGAATTTCGTCCATATTTCCTTGGAATCTCAACACGACGAAGTGTGAGATCTGCTTCCTTTACAAGCTGTGCAGCCAGATCATCATCATACTCCTCTATGTAGATTATCTCATGAATACCTGCATTGATTAGCATCTTTGTACATATGCTGCAAGGTCTAGTAGTACAAAATATCTTGGCACCGTTTACACTGACACCATGAAATGCGGCTTGTATTATGGCATTCTGTTCAGCATGCAAACCTCTACATAATTCATGACGTTCTCCTGGTTTAATACCAAGCTCCTCACGAAGGCATCCCACATCCGCACAGTGAGGTAGTTTCTTAGGGGCACCATTATATCCCGTGCTGAGAATTTGTGAGTCTTTGACTATGACTGCACCTACCTGATTTCTGAGGCATGTGCTTCGGGACGATACCAGATCTGCAATTTCTGCAAAATAGACATCTTTACTCTTTCTAGCCAAGTTTCGGTTCATCCTCTTATTCGGTTGTCAGTTGGCAGTCTTACTGACTTATCAAGTTCATCCTTTCATTACTACTGATGCGAAAGATAAAAAGAACATCAAAACTGGAAGGAGTATAGAACACTTGGATGCAGAATGCCATGAGAAAACACGATGGAATGCTTGTCATCTGGCCTGCATATTTCGAGAAAGAATTCACAAGGATGCAAGGCCGAAAAATACCAAGCAACTTAGCCGCCTCAAATGTTACACTAAAAATCTTAGAGATGGCTGCAGAATCATCTGGCTTTGAATTTGAGAGCGAACCTGACAAAAAGCACCCTCGCGGATTCTCTGATAAGAATGGCTACATTCTCGTGGCTAATCCTGATAATCACAAAAAGAAACGAGTATTACTCATGCTTGCAAAGGGAGTTCGGAGAGCTGTTGCCCAACGTGAGTCAGCTCGATTAGCCGCTGAAAAGAAAAAGAAGAAAGGCAAAGGTAAGAAAAAGCGGCGAAAATAGTCATAGATACGAGTGTGAAACATTGAGACGTCTTGGAAAAGTACTACACATATCAAAGCGTGGCTCAATCATTTTGCGTACTGATAGGACTCCTCCTGTTGGTTCCCGGTCCATCGTGTTGAACAAGAAGGCACAAGAGATTGGCACAATCATCGATGTCTTTGGGCCAGTGAAGGAACCATATGTAGCGATTCGTCCCAAACGAGATTTTGACACCTCGAAACTGGTTGGACAGATGCTTTATCTCAAGAAAAAGTGATGTACAATAGTGTACAATCATGACCGGATAGATACGGCAATTGCCGATAATGGATAGCAGCTTCCGAAATTTAAATATCATCTCGCGTAAGATGTTTGACGTTGCCATATGTCTATTCAAGGTCATTTCAATGAACGATGATGCCGAACAGATCCTGAACGCATTGCGTAATGCAGGTGAGAACGGTTTACTCATCGGGGAACTCATGGATAGGCTGGGTATCGACTCTCAAAAGATAACAAAAACAATAACGACATTGATGTCTGAGGGACGAATAATGCAGAAACAAGAACTCGAAGAAGAAAGATACATGATTAGAAATCCAGTCGTTGATGATGCCGAACCCGGTAATCTATCCGATATGAACGGTTGCCCATGCTTCCATTGCCTCAAGATTGGCAGATGCGGAATAAGACAGCCCGACTCTCCTGTCACATGTAGAGAACTTGAGGAATGGCTAGGGGCTGACACAGGATTAGTAACTAGTTAGACACATCATGATGGGGTTTCCCTACGGGCCCTATTGCTAGAAGGTACATCTCAGCACTGGTTTTTCGTGACGCATCAGGTTTGATTAGTCTAACAGAGTTGAATCTACTTCTAACAGATTGCATGAACTCCTGAAATCCAGGACCTTGAAACACCTTGGCAAGCACTTTACCCTTGGCACCTAACAATCTATGTGCAATATTGATGGTCCCTTCAACGAGGGAGAGTTGTCTAGCTACATCTAACTCCCACTGTCCTGTGACCTTTGGAGAACAGTCTGAGAGAACTAAATCTACAGTGCCTCCTGTCAGAGTTTCTATTCTCTCAATTATCTTCTCATCAAGAATGTCTCCTTGGATGAACTTGACCCCTTGCAACGGTGTCATGGTGTTGAGATCAACTGCCACTATCTGAAGACTGCTATCAAGCTCTTTTAGCACCTGAGTCCACCCACCAGGACTACAACACAGCTCAACAACCCGGTCAACTCCCACGAGGAGTTTCTGGTTCTTTGCAATCTGCCTTAATTTGTATGCAGATCTGCTACGATACCCATGTTTCTTGGCTGCTCGGTAGTAATGCTCTTTCTTTCGCTGTTTCTCTCCTCCTCTTGGTCGACCCAACATTATCACCTCACCTTATGGTTGGCTATTACTCTCGTCACCTCTTTCACAGAGGCATTCGTCCTGATAGCAGTAGATTTGAAATGAGTTCTCGTAGCCTCATAACCCTGCTCTTTTAATTCCTTGATGATAATTTGGTTTTTCACTGGTGCGAAATTATAGAGATCAAATAATGAGTGTAGATCGATGAAAGGCATACTAGTAAGCATCATTTCCTCCTTCATCTTCTCAAGGATTTCTAGGGCTTTGCGGTGTAAATTCCCAGGCTCGCTTTTTTTCAACACTTCGATGGCATCATCAAGAAAGTCATCTTTAAACAAATCTCCAATCCACAGCGGCCCAGCTACCCGAATATGACCAGTACATCCCTCAATCTTGTGTTCGAATTTCGTCTTCACACCCTTTGACGCTAATGGCAAGACATCGGAGTGCATACAGCCCAGACAGTATCTGATGGTACCCAACTCACCCGCCTGACGGTTTGCCTGTGTTCGATTTGTTTCAATCCGGACCCAGGACCTGATGTAGTGGTCAGTACTCAGCACAGCAAGTGGCTCCATAGAGCAATTATTCGAACCTGCAATGCTGTAGATGAAACCATTTAGGAGTCGAACTGCGATTTCATGAGTGAACGGAGTTCTTGCAGAGAAACCACCGTATCTTCGTAGAGAGACCCTCGGATATACTCCGCAGAGAACTGGCATATCTGTTGCAGTAATTGCCAGAAGGCCTCCTTCAGGACTGATTGACTGGATTGCTGCAGACAGGTATGGCGCAGGAGTCCCAAATGGGTCGATATCAACATAGTCAAACCGTTTCTCTCTTGACTCCGTCAATAGCAGTATTTTGGCATCCCCGGGGATCACATCTGCTCGATCTTCGAAACCGTTATTCTTGATGTTCCGTTTCGCTGTTTCCACTGCCAGAGGGTTTGCATCACACATCTTGGCATGGAAGTCACCAGGACACTCATTGAGATATCTCAGTGTCCTTACTCCAGAACCTGTCAAAGGTTCGCACATCATCTCGACAGGATATCTCTTCATGTA
>JBHLPA010000004.1:0-24497 GCA_048939935.1 Promethearchaeota archaeon
CCGTAGTCTAGCCTGGATAAGGCACCAGCCTGCGGAGTTGGTAATCCCCGGTTCGAATCCGGGCGGTCCCGCCATTCTTTGCATTTTACAACCATCAGTCTATACTCGACAAGAAGCTTAAATGCAGTACCAAATCCGACAACGCATAAGTGGATACAGTTATCCACAATCATGTGAGACCCTGAATATGCAATTCACACCACAACGATTGGACAAAGTCTACAAGGCTATGCGTAGAGAGGAGATTGACGCATTGCTTGTCACACGGCGGCAAGACGTACAATACTTGACAGGCTATCGTTATAGAGATGTGAATTTACCTATTGGCTGTCTTATTATCGAAGATCATCAGCCCCAGCTGGTCTTACCTGATAAGAAGGAATTAGTTACTTCTCAAGAATCCGTGATGGCTCAAATACGTCCTTTCAATGACACAATATCGGAGGGATGGTCCCGTGCACATGGTGTTGAATTCTGGAATCACATTACAGGAATCCTGAAGGAACTAGGACTGACTGGAAGTATGATTGGGCTGCAGCATGATTGGTTATCGGTCCGTGATTTTGAGAAACTCAAGCAAGCTCTTCCCGAAGCTGGTTTCAAGGATTTCTCATCAAGTCTATGGAAGCTGAGGAATATCAAAGACGCTGCTGAAATCGATGCAATCCGTCAAGCTGTGAACATTGGTGAGATTGGTATCAGGACTGCTCTTGAGGTTGTTGCCACTGGTAAGTCAGAACAAGAGTTGTCCCTAGAGATTGAATCAGCTATACGAGGGGCTGGAGGTCAACAACACGGTATCAGAGCAGCCGTATTGTCAGGGGCTCAAGCACACCCCCCACTTATAGAACCAGGAGTTTCGAGAATAAGTAGTGATGACCTTGTGGTTTTGGATATAACAGTAAGCCATAGTGGATATTTTGGGGAAGTGGCTAGAACAATCCATTTGGGATCGCCAACCGACAAGCAGAGAAAGCTCTTCAATTACGTGATGAATGCTACCAGGCAACTTGAGAAACGACTGAAGCCTGAGGCTCAGATTAAAGATGTTGCAGAGAAAGCCGCGAAAAAAATGGGGAGGAGCTTTCCCTCCGGAACTATTGTTCAACCATATGGGAATTCTATCGGACTTGACCTCTATGAACCTCCATATATTGTTCCTGAGGTTCAACAGTCACTAAGAGAAGGAATGGTATTCTCAATCCATCCGACTGGTTTTGCAGATGGGGTGGGTGCAGTCAAAATTGCTGATGTCCTCTTGATAACTGAAGATGGGTGTGACAATCTCACTTCATTAGCCCGTGAAACCATGTGATTATACTGAAGGCTGCCATCTCTTTAGCTTCAAGAAGACTTGCGTTATGGTTTCAACCCTCAGGGTATGTTTGACTATGTCCTCTCTAGAAACCTCTCTGATTTGAGCGGCGGGAGCACCTGAATTGAGTGTTCTAGGTGGTATCACAATATTAGGTGGTACAATGCTTCCTGGTGCTAGGGATACTCCTTCCCCAAGAGTTGCCCCATCAAACACGACACACCCCTCTTGAATGAATACATTATCTCCAACATAAACTCCGTGTATCGCAGTTGCAGTGGAAATAATGACATTATTTCCGATGATGGCTGGATTCTCTTCGTTATGAGCGTGAATTACCACACTATCTTGAATACAACTATTCTCGCCAATACGGACTGAGGCTTGGTCTCCCCGAATCACGGCTCCTGGCCAGACACTAGATCCTGCACCTATTTCAACATCTCCCATGACTGTGGCTTGTGGACTGATATAGGCTTGTGAATCAATCTTTGGACGCTTATCACCAAATGGTAAAACAGGCAATTATCACACCTCTTTATACAATACACCTGATGTGCAGTCATATAAAATATCATGGGACTTGTAGGTAGGAGCTCTAACCCAAGAAATAGCTGATTGCCTTTTCATAATGCTCTACTGGTCTTAATCCAATCAGTCGATCTAACGCTTTCTTCTCACCTGTTGTCGGATTAGTGACCTCATATTTTGCTGGTTCTCCTTCAAAATAAATCAATACACATGGTATTGCATGGATTGAGTTATCCATAGCAAACTCGCGGTGGATCTGTGTGTTCACCTTGAGAAATTTGACATCATCATTGTCTGCATATTTCTCTTCCAGTTCTTCCAGGATGGGTGTCAGAGCCTTGCACGGTTGGCACCAATCGGCCCACGCATCAACAAAAAGGAGTTTTGTATCCCTCTTTGCTCTTTCCACATCTTTTGGTGACACATCATCGACCATAAGTTACCTGCTACGTGGCAGGCTATGAATCTTACTTGAAACTTGGAATGGATTTTCGTCGACGCTTTTCAGTCCATATTGAAACTACACTGATTATCGTATCATACACAAATCCCGTAAACAAAGCAGGAATATGCCTAACCTCTGATGACCGATGACTCATATCAAACGAAAAGAAAAGAAGAAGGGGACGAATCCCCTCAATACAGCGTTTATGCTGTGCTTTCAGCTAGAAGGTTGTCTGCAATCTGTTCGTACACTTCTGGTGGCATTACACCAACCAGTTTGTCCATCTTTCTGCCTGCTCCATCGTCAAAGATAACTCTCTTTCCTTCGGAGTAGACCAATACGCTTGGCACACCAGTGATTTGGTTTTCCATACTGAAGTCTCTGTTGTGGTCAACGTCAAGTTTGACGACTTTCAGACCCTTACCTTCGTACTTTTCATCGAGCTCTTCAAGAATGGGACTCAAAGTCCTGCAGGGCCCACACCAAATAGCATGGCAATCCACGAAAACTACCTTGTTATCTTCGATGATCTTTGGAATGTCATCGGAATTAATGTCTTCGACCATAGTTATTATCTCCCGTCTCCGGGTCGGTTGTGCAATTTGAATGCACAACCATTATAAACTTGTTGTTAGCACCTTGTGGTTCTTTAGTGTCTGTCAGTGCCAAAGTTTGATAAGAGGTATTCAACGGATTTGGTTTCTAGAAGCCTTGGTGATTACTGTGCCTGTTCTTCACTGTCCAAAATGTGGGTCCCGACTTGACTTTCATAAAAGCGGTGATATCTGGACAGTGACCTGTTCGTCATGTAATGTTGAAGTTTCTGTTGGAGGTCGCAAGACCGACCTATTCGACGCGTATGAAGCTTACTCAACGCAGATCCAAACTGGAACTGCATCAGCCATTACTGATTATCGAAAGAAGAAGTATCTTGGATCTGGGGCTGACACACCTAGAAAGAAACGAAAACTTGATCCGACTTCTAGAGTTCAGTCCAATGAAACTATCGAGAAATTGGTAATTGAAGGTGGGGCTAATCTGGATGAACTCTCAGAGCCTCTGAGAAACCTTCTCACGAGTGGTCGGGATTATCTTGTGAAGTATCAGCTTATGCCTGCCACTGACGCGGAATATGGCGTCGAGATTGATGAGCTTAACATACCAACGCGCCTTATAGAATACCTTCATGATCGTGGAATCAACACACTCTACAAGTTTCAGGAGGATGCCTTCAATGCCATTGAGAACGGTGAGGATATCGTCATTGCTGCACCAACTGGTCAAGGTAAGACTGAAGCTTTTATCCTCCCAATAATCAGAAAGCTACTCCTCTCTGTACAAGATGCATTCGAAAATCCCGGTGTCAGAGCTTTGTTGATATATCCTACAAAGGCATTGGCTAGAGACCAGTATGATAAAATCCAACAAATGTGCGAAACTTCTAATCTCACTGTATCGATTTTTGATGGTGATGTTTCACAGAACGCTCGTCAAAAGATATACGAGGCGCCTCCAGACATCCTCCTGACAAATCCTGATGTTCTTCACTATCACCTTGGTTGGGCGCAGTCTCGACTGGTGTCCCTACTTAGGACAGTCCAGTTTGTTGTTCTTGATGAGATCCATCTCTATACTGGTTCTATGGGGACAAACGTCTACTATATACTCAAACGACTGGAACTAGAGTCCGGTCGTTTTCAGAAGATTGGTGCATCGGCTACAGTATCCAACCCCAAGGAGTTCGCAGACACACTCTTCGACTCAGAGGTTCGTCTTATAGAGTCAACAACGGCAAAGCGCGGACCAGTACACTTCATGATGTACTATCCTGGAATGAGAAGCAAATACAGCATGATAGTGGACCTAGTCAATCAACTGCAAAAGGGTGATTTCAAAACACTTGTCTTTGGAAACACGCACTCTGAAGCTGAAGTTCTAAACATGCTCATTGGTGATACCGGCGTAAAAACAATGGTCCATAGGGCAGGGCTATCAAAGAAGTACAGGAGGCAAGTTGAGGATCAATTCAAATTAGGAGACCTCCCTGTCATCGTTTCCACTCCAACCTTGGAACTGGGTATTGACATTGGTGATTTGGACAGTGTTGTAAGCATGATTGTGTCGATCACCCGACTAACCCAAAGAGTGGGACGTGCTGGACGTCAAGGACAGGAGAGTGTTGCAATCTTAGCTCTCAGAGAGAATGATCCAATCTCCTCCTTCTATAGACATCAGCCTGAGAAATACTTCTCAGACATAGACGCTGCGTACATGGAACCTGAGAATGAAGTTGTTGGTTACTATCAGCTCATTGCTGCGGCTATGAGTGGAAAACTGAAAGTTTCCGACTTCTCCCGCCATACTAGTATCCTCGAAAAGATTGAGAGTGATGGTCTCATCCGAATCAATGATGACAAAGTCAGCATTACTGATTTTGACCAAGCAAGAAAACGTTGGCGATCTTATAGTATCCGTGGGATTGGTGATACGGTTCAGATTAAGTCTGGCAATAAGACTCTCGGGGAGCGATCAATGCCCATGGCTGCCCAAGAGCTTCATCCAGGAGCAATCTATCTCCATGGTGGCAAGAACTATCTGTCTGTTGACTTCAAGTACACTCCCGGTCTTGGTCGAGCTTCTGTTGTTCCTCATAGTGACAGAAGTACTCATACTAAGCCCCTCTATTCAACAATGCCCCGGATAATTGACATAATTGAGAGAAGTAAGATTCTAGGTCTCAACGCTGTTTATTGTACCCTTGAGATGACTCAGACAGTTGAGGGATATGTGAAAAAGGAAACAAGAACTGGACGAGTGTTAAGTAAGTCAAGTCTATCGTCACCTCTTGTGTACAATTATCAGACTCGTGGATTTGCATTTACAGCTCCTGAACCAGTCAAAGCTGTCAATGATCACGCAGCAGGAAAACTTGCCAATTTGAAGGGCCCAAGGATGGGACCTGCAGAGCTCTTTGGTGGAGCATTTCATGCACTGGAACATGTGGTGATTGAGTCTAGTGATATGCTCACCGGAGGAGGTACGAGAGAAATAGGCGGTGTTTCAATGGGTGACTCAGGCATCATATTCGTCTATGATGGTAGTCCGGGAGGAAATGGGGCATCAAAACTTCTATTCACAAGGTTGGATGAGGCATTTAGACGAGCGAAGACGATTCTTGAGAAGTGTGACTGTCAAACTATCGATGGGTGTCCTCTGTGCACATATTCATATCATTGTGGTAATAACAACAGTCCCCTGTTCAAACTAGGCGCCCTTGAAAGTATCGAGGGAATTCTAGCTAAGGTAGAAACAACTGTTGATACCGAGGGATATATGGGATATCAACCCCTTGTCTAAGGATGTGATTGTTGCGTGACTGAGTTTCGTGTTGGTCGTGGTCATGATGGTCCTGCTCGCGTGGGAGAATACATCTTAGGTTCCACTATCTTCACAACTCCATTGTTGGCATCCTCATTCGTATCCAGTGATTCTATCATCTCCTATGGGACATTGGGTCGTGATGAGTTTCAATCTGAGCACCCTATGCTTGTTTCACTACCTTTTATCGGTGATATCAGTGAACTCTCCCTTTCTAATTTGAGAGAGGAAGACTCGTTGATATTGCCTTCATTGATTTCATTGGCTACTATCACCCAAAGTGCACCTGAATTGGTTCTAGAATATCAACAGAAGGCCATCACAGGAATTACGTCCATTGTTGAACCTGCAAGAACATTTGTTCGGATTCCTGCTGAAACAAAGTCTGAGTCAATCGGGGATTATGCTCAACTCGGATCTAGTGGAGCGGTATTCTCTTTCAATGGTCAACTAGGTCCCCAAGACTTCAACTCAATCAAACTTCGAAGTAAATTGCCGCTCTTCATGATAACCATGGCTGTAGGTCGAATAGAACCTGGTTTCATTCCCCTCCTTTTCTATACAGGATTTGACATCATTGACATAGACCATGCACAAGAGGCTGCTGCGAGTGGGTTGAGACTATGGAAGAACGGATCAGAAAAGATTGAGATTGGACGGACTCATCGTTTCTGTTCATGTTCAGCTTGTTCCAACCTGGACAAGGCTGAGCAAGAAGACCTATCCGATATTCTCTTGAATCACAATGTGAATATTTACCTGTCAGTTATCTCCGAGTCCATAGAAGCAATGAAAACTGGACGGTTAAGATGGCTTGTTGAGAGTACAACTCATAACAGTCCTGCATATGCTACTCTTGTCAGACTTGTTAATAGGGAACTCTATCACTACATTGAGGAGTTTTCCCCGACATCAGGGCCTGATGCTCTTCCAGTGATTGGAGCAGAATCATATAATGCACCAGTAGTAAAAAGATTCAGAAGATTTGTTGCTGAGAGATATTCTGCTCCTGCTAACAAGCCAATTATACTGCTTCTACCATGTTCGGCAAAGAAACCGTATTCTGATTCTAAATCACATCGTCGATTCAACGCAGTAATTGAGGCTTCTTTGGGTGGGATGGAGTCAAGAGTTGCTCAGGTAATTCTGACCTCGCCACTGGGACTGGTTCCTCGTGAGTTGGAACGCATCTATCCTGCTGGACAATATGACATCCCTGTGACTGGAGATTGGGACTCCGAAGAGATTGCGATTGGGTCCACAGCTCTTGTCACTCATCTCAAGAAGTTCAGTGATTCATCTGTGTTGATTGCACATGTTTCTGGGGGATATCTAGACATTGTCCGAGCTGTGGAAAGCAAGATTGAGCAGAGTTTGATTTACACAACATCAGAGAATCGTGCAACAAGTCGTGAATCACTTGATGCATTACAAGAAACCCTCATGGACCTTCGAGAGATTCTTTTGTTATCCGGTGGTCCGCGTACTGAACTAGAGGAGATTGTGAGAGCCACAGCAGACTACCAATTTGGGGCCGGAGCAGGGAAGGTTCTCGTTCCAGAAGATGCAAAGCTCAAGGGAAAACCATATCGATTAATCCTTTGCAGCATCGATGGCGAGCAAGTCTGTTCCTATGTGGCAGAGAGTGGAATGCTCTCACTGACATTGGCTGGTGGGAGGCTACTTATGCCACTGAATCGTTATTGGGTGCGTCTTGATGTCCCAAGGATAAAAGGTGGATCAATTTTCGCTGTTGGTGTGGAGGAGGCAGATCATTCGATACGACCAGGTGATGAGGTTATTGTCATCAACAAATCCAATGATGTCATTGCTGTAGGAAGAAGTGAAATGTCAGGCCGCGAGATGTGTGAGCTAAAACGAGGAAGAGCTGTCAGTGTTCGTCACAAAAAGGAGTGAAAATCATGGAGGAAATCCTTAGACGAATCAATGCGACTGTTCAAAAAGCCACTCTTCAAGCTCGTGGTAAATCTTTGAGAATGCGAAAGAAGAGAGATCCAACAAGACCCTCTGCAAAATGGATCACCTCCGCAAGAATTGGTAGAGAACAAGGTACCGCACTGTCTGTAGTTCTATCGACGATAGGCTGTGCGCACGCTCGAAGCGATTCAGGTGGCTGTACAATGTGCAGTTATCTTCTTGACGGCACTCAGGAAAAACCGACTCCCGAGCAGATTGTTACACAATTCAAGAAAGCTATAGCTGACTTAGAGTCGAAAAAAGCACCACTATCTATCAAAATTTACACAAGTGGTAGCTTCTTTGATGATGAAGAAGTCCCTTCAGAAGCACGTATTGCGATTCTACGGGCAATTGCTAAAGATAATCGGGTTCGTGAGGTAATCTTAGAATCAAGACCTGAATATGTTAATGATTCAATTCTATCAGATGTTCGAACCATTTTGGGTGATAGAATCATCGAAATTGGTATGGGTCTTGAAAGTTCGAGTGACACAGTTAGATCTCTGTGTATTAACAAGAATTTTGATTTACAGAGTTTCAAGGATGCCCTCAGAAAAGCTAAGAACTATAATATCGGCATGCGTGCTTACATTTTACTCAAACCTCCATTTCTCACCGAACGAGATGCTCTTCAAGATGCACTAACTACAATCCAAGATGCAAGGGCAATAGGTGTAACCACAGTTTCTTTGAATCCCGTTAATGTTCAGAAAGACACTCTTGTTGAACGGTTATGGTCAAGAGGCAATTATAGGCCCCCCTGGTTATGGAGTGTCGTAGAGATTATTCGCGAAGCTAGTAGCATCACTGATGAATGGATGAAGATTATCTGTGACCCTGTGGCAGCGGGAAAGAAGCGGGGAGCTCATAACTGTGGCAAGTGTGATGGTCAAATTGTTGATGCAATCCGCCAATTCTCTCTTACTCAGAATCCTACTTTCCTAGAAGGTTTAATGTGTGATTGCAAAAGTAAATGGAAGCATGTCTTGGAACACGAAGATTTTTCATTGGTTGTTCATGAATGAGGTGAATTTATTCCTATGAAAAAGGTCATATACAAACTACGAAGGCGGTCGCATGTTCTGAAGAATTTGGGTGATAAATGATGTCTAGGTATGTTACACGGGTGTCAGTTTGGTTTTACAGCGAAGGCGCATCACCATCGCAAGTGATAACCAGACTCACAGACCTAGGTTTCAAACCCATTAGAGGGGCTTATGATTTTGTGTATGAACACAATGAAGATGATATGACTGAGGCGGACCTTGGAAGTGCGATCATAGAAATATCTAATGCACTTCACAAGGCACTCTCTGGTTTCAAGGTATTCTATAATCTAGATACACATCTATCTGAGGGAGATGACTACGCTCCACTGGAGGATATAGATGCTGAGTTAGAAGAAACACGTAAAGAGCTTGAAATGATCGAGAACGAAGAAGAGTAATTACTTGAACGGGTTTGGGAATAGTTCCCTTGCCCATTCCTAGTATTTTATACTAAATTGAGGAAACCTCAGGTTCACGACGTTCGTATTCGCCCTCACCCTGAACAGTGACTCTGATTTTCTTTTTGTCACCTGGATTCATACGGGTCCATGAAAAGACCATGTTTGATCCATCCGAAGTTGCGGATATCTCTGGTGCTTCTTCCTCTGGGTCAGTAGAAACATATTCAAAACCAGCAGGAATCCAATCAGTAACTTGGATATTCTCAGCAGTGACTTCCCCATTATTGGCTACTACAAGTACGATGATATACTCGCCAGTATCGGCACCCTTGTTAATTGCCTTCTTGGTAGAGATAGCACGTTTCTTGTAAATCACTCCAAGCTTGTGTCCATCCTCTGGGCTCTCGACTACTATGGGTAACCCTGCTGGATCAGTATTTGCAGTGCAGGTGACAGGAGATGGATACTCCTTCTCTGGGCGGCTTCGCCAAGCCATTACAGCATAATTGATTTTCAAGCTCTCTCCTGGTTCAAGCTCTCCAACTGTGTCCTTCAACCCCTCAACCCTAAAGGACAATTTATGGTTCTTTTCTGGGTCCTGGTCCTCAGGGTCGATAATGAACTCATATGGTCCCGTATACTCCTCATTGCGAATCCATACTGTGATATGTTCACTGGTTGGAGGCATGACATCATCTGGCAGATTGTCTTCAATCGTAAACTCATTTAGTTTCGCAGAACCAGTGTTCTTAATCTCAATTGTGACCTCAACTGGTGTCTTATCAAAGCTGTCAACTGAGGGTGGATCAAACTCCTTTGAATATTCAATATTATAAACTGGAATCTCTTGAGATGCCTTCTCTATGGAGCCGATAACCCTCTTCTTGACATCTCTCGCTGCAGTGTAGACAAGCTCTTGTGTACACTTTGGTGTTGATTTACTCTCAACCTCGAATGAGGAACTCCATTCCTTTTCTGGTTCTAACTCTATACCAGGCGTTTCCTCAAGCATCTTTTGCTTCTCACTACCATCCTCAGGTGTTAGAAAGACCTCAGCCTTGTCTAGTCTGACAATGAGGTCACTCTCATTTGAGCATTCAAGTGTGCATGTCCAAGTATTTGGTTCAGTTTCAGCAGTTTCAATTCCTGTCAAGAATTCGGTAAGTGCACTCAGGTCGGGGTCTAGAACCGACCTCTGTTGTCCTTCAGCACGATAGGTAATAACAACACCACCTGCATCACGACTTTCTGTATCCTCAACGACTCCGGTGGCACTGATGACAAGTGAAGAAGATTCGTGAGGATAAATCATGAAGTCCTTCCAGACCACTTGTTTTGTACCTTCATCATATTCTGCAATACCTGATTTTACAGAAGCTATTTCGATATTGGATAGTTCAGGGGGTATGGTCTTGTTGAGAATGATATTGTCTATCTCACCATCAGTTTCATTGGTGACAGTGAGTGTGATTTTGACTGGATTTTCTACACCAAATGCATATGCCCAGTGTGGTTCCTCTGTTTCAATCTTTCCACAGGTGTCAAACACCTCTTTGAAAGTGAGAATTGGAGATCCTGCAGCGATGCCATAATTTGCTTCCCATTTGCCACCTGCATCAATTTCACCACCAACTAATGATTCTTCATCAATATCTGTGGAATCCCGTGACTCTCCAAGGAGAACCTTTACGTTCCATATTCTATTTTGCTCTGATATATTGTTAACACTGAGAACACCCGAAGCATCTATACTAGTCAATTCGGATTGCTCTCCAAGTTCTACCTTTTCTGACTCTTCAAGGTCGATGACAACCTTCTTTCTTTCGCTCATTCAGTGCACACCCGTTTGTGTCATTCAGTATTTTGGACTCTTCTGGCGTTCGTACCATGACCACAGGAGAATATCAGTTTAGCTCGTATCTGAACTCGTTTCCAGCTGCCCAATAGACTTCAAGAACCTGATTTGGTGCCATAATTACTGGGGTCGTTGCCTGACCAAATTGTTGTACATATTTTGAGAACTTCATTGAATCATCCATTGATGACCATCTCATAGGTATACCAATTCGTGGTTTTGCATCAATGCACAGACTAACTGCGTCTTTTACCTGAAAGACACCATCCCCACCAGTTGGAACCATGAGAACATCCATATCGAACTGCTCGAATGGTCCTCTGATCACGGAGTCGCCAAGGTATCCTACCTTCATCTCTCCCATTTCAATGTACAAACCAAGATTTTCGATTCGACCACCTTCGGCTTCATCAATCTTCGATAAGGAATACGGAGTGATCTTGACATCCGGAACCTCATATGGAATCTCATTTTTGAGAACGTGAAGTAACCACGGTTTGACCCCCCGTTCGGAGGCCTTGTCAGCTGCTCCTTGATTGCCAAGAAACCATGCTTTTGAATTGACTGCAATTGTAGCTGCATTTCCGACTGCTTCGTCTGACTGATTCGTCGCTATTACAATCCTCGCACTGAAATCGTTTGGCACAACTTCCTTTCCTTCCCATATTCCGGGATTGAGAAGAACCGTTGTTTCATTAGACTGGAGTACGAATGAGGTCTTTCCAAAGTATGTAATCTTGAGCAACGAATCACGTCCCGTCGATTCAATCTGGTACGGTCAAGCCAGAATATCTGCTGCACTACTATCGTCAAGATGGTTATTAATAAGGTAATTTCGAACCTATGTGATTTTGTCAAGGAATTTCCTAACAAGAGGGTTTCTCAGCGCGTTTCATAAACTCTCAGCTCCTCCGAGTGCTACCCTTATATGATTCTGACAAGACAGAGTTCCAGAGGTCCTCAAGTCCTGCGGATTTGCAATGAGCGAGTTGGATTCTATGTTAGATAAGATTCTCACTGAGAAGTTCAGACGAACCTTGAAGCTGGTCTTCACGGATATCAACAATCAGCAGGACCGTCGTGATGAACAGGAGTTCGCAAAGGACGAGGCAAGAATCAAAGAACGTCTCCTTGACACTTTCACACCTTACAATCCTGATGTCCTCTTAGAAACTGATTTTCGAATAGCTGCAATCGATGGTTCAGGCACTGATAGTCTTATGACACTGGATGACATCCGGATTCATCTACTTAGCACATCTACTATAGTAGTTAGTACCAATACACATTCTGACAATCTATTTGCTCCCCTTGAAAGAGAGGTTTTAGAGAGTGAGCTAGGAGAACAACCTCACATAGACCTTCACTGGCACTCAGGAGTACGTGGTGATGCACCCCACAAACTCGCAGAAACCCTCGCTAACATATACCCGTTGAAGGATGTGCTCCAGATAACTCTTCCATTCTTCCGAGATTATACGAAGGGTAAAATCGTATCATTCTCAGACTTCGTTGATACAGAATATGAGAAACATGTGCCACGTTTGAAAGAGATTGAATCGCTGATATCTCGTGAGCAGTTGCTTACAAATCCTACTGTCCATGAAGAGATAAGAAAGGTGAGTGAATATGCCGCAGCACGTAACCTTCTGATGAGTGACCTAAATCCCAAATACCTCCTCTTAGATGGAGCATTGTCTGTCTTCATGCACTTCGTTCGGCACTATCCATCTATGCCGAGTGGGTTCATGCTGAGAGATCTCTGTGTTTTGGCTCGACAGAAGAATGTCATTTTGTGCGCTGTGAGTAAGAATCACACTATCCCATTTGCACATAGAATAGCAGGCATGGCAAGAGATGTATTTGGCGAAAATGCAAAGTGGTTCTGCCATCTTCCAAGTAAAGAAGACCCCGAGGGTGGTCTCCATATCTATGAAGACCGGACCTACATACCACCAATGTTAGCAGTCCCCTATCTATTCAGCTTCTCACGGGACAACCGGCCTTCGAGGATTGACTTCGACCGGATTTGGTGGCTTGAGAATATATTTGTTCGAGGAAATCCTGGAGCAACGAGAGCAAATGAGAAAGCACTCTTTGCTGAACTTGAGTTTATGTCGCGGGATGCTCGTTGGTATGGGTATCCAGTCCCATTGGCACTTGCTCATGAATCCTGCAAACTGAGTTATGAAGACTTGAGATTAGCGAAGGAAGTGTGTATGGATGTTCAATCTGAAATGGGCATTGAGAAACGAAAAGCGCAGGATCTCCGTGCTGATTATAATTTGTAAACCGAGGAATGAAAAATGAGTTTAGACAAAGACAAACTTGGAGAACTTTACGGAAAAGTTGGTGTAGGTGACCAGACAACACTAGGTATTATGGGAAACAATCGTGATATCAGTGTTGGAGAGATCTTTCTAATCTACTCCTGTCGTGATAATCATGAGAGAGTCTTCTTCTTCAGAGTACTCGGTTTGGAGAACTATTTGCGTCAGGTTGATGATCTTGCACGTATCGCAGGTACTCTCATGGTAGAAGGAGATGCCTATCTTTCCGGTATCGAGAGAAACATGTTACTTTCTGTTGGTGGGAGGATGCTAGGCTATGCTGAGAAAATAGGCGACGAGTGGGTCTTCAACTCTCCGAGACGACTTCCCGATCATCTAGCTTCTGTGTATCGTCCTGTTCCAGGCACTTCTGATGAAAATGTCAGAACAATGTTAGCATGTCAAACAGACGGTGAAGTGTATGTTGGTGACCTTCAGGTAGGTGAAAACACTCTTGATGTGCCAATCAAGATACCATCAAAGTTCCTACCTATGCATGTAGGCATTTTCGGATCTACAGGAGCTGGAAAGAGCAATTTGATGATGGTGCTCATCAAATCTATTATTGATAACAACTTGGATGCTTTCAGAAATAAAAAAGCTGATACACAACGAGTTTCCGCTTTTTGTATTGATCCTCATGATGAGTTTGCAAAAGGTGTAGACAAATACGGGATTCAACATGTGGTTGAAGATATGAGTGCATCGACGAGAAAGGAGGTCATCGGGGACTTCTATTACCTGACCACTCATAAGAGGGCTACAACCCGAGACATCCGAAAATACGCCCAAGAAATCAGAATCCTATGGTCCGAGATTCAACCCCGCGACCTCTACTCTATACGTGAATTTACTGCAGAGATGACTTCTTTCATTGACGCTCAGTACTCTAGACACGGTGAGGATTGGATATCCTCGATTCTCAATATGAACGAAGATGACGCAGACTCTGCGAATGTACAAAAGGGGACTCTGAGAGCAGTGAAGCGTAGGCTCAGCTTTCTCCGACGTTCTCCAATTTACCAAGAAACTGGTAATTCAATACTTGGTGATATTTTTGTGGCAATGGAAACAGGACGTGTCCTTGTTGTCAATACTAGTCTGATGAGCGACAGAGAACAATTTCTACTTACTACAGTTGTGACCAGAACACTTTCAGATATGAGAAGAGCACTCAAGAGCAGTGGAAATCTTGGTGATTTTGAGCGCCAAGGTCAGATGCGACTTCCTCCATCCTTCTTCTCTAAGGTTAAGGCTCAAGCACGTGCTTTCTATGGTTATGGTGGCGTTGATGACGACACACCTGTACAGGATCCTAAACTACTCCCTGTGATACAGGTGACCGTGGAAGAGGCACCATCGATTCTCAATCCCGAACTGATGCGTGGTCAATCTGTCTTCAAGGATATCTCTCGCCAAGGTCGAAAGTTCAACATCGGTCTATTAGTCGTCAGCCAGCAGGTTAGTGTACTTGATAATGTCATCTTAAGCCAGATGAATACGGAAATTAATCTGCGACTTGGGAATGAACGAGAGATACGTGCCTGTATAGAGAATGCAAGTGTGAACATATCGGGATTTGAAAACGAGTTTCGTGTAATGTCAAGAGGAGAGGCAATCATTACACAATCATATAGGGAACTCCCGCTGCCTGTGCGGATTCCGCTATTTGATGATATATATCAAAAGGACAAACACAAGTACAAAGACAAAGGTTCAAAGAAGAGTGAAGAACACATTCTCTGAGGATGACTGAATGAAAGCAAGAATCGCTCACATCTCTGACACGCATCTTGGTACACGTCCCAGAAGTGGCGTACGTCCCAATGTATGGGGAGAAGAGATGAGGTCTCAGCTCCTTGAGAACGATTTCTATGAGCGATTCAAAGAACTCTTTGATAAGATATCAGAGCTCGACCCACCTGTCAACCTCGTTGTTCATTCTGGTGACCTCTATAATTCCCCTTGGGAAGGAAACCCCTCTCAACCGCCTGTTGTTGCTCAAGAAACCGCAATCACTGTTTTGCAGAATTTTATCGAGAAGACTGGTATTCCTGTACTGATCATTGAAGGCAACCACGGTCTCTATCGATTGCTAGAGGTTTCTCTTCTAGATAGTCTGAAGCTGGCAGTTTCCGGATTAGAAGTAGCAACGCAACAAGATCTGAAACATGCAGTTCGAACTGGAGAATCTCTTGTTCGCTCCTATGAAAATCTGGATGTCTACTGTTACCCATTCATGGATTCAGTTGTGTTAAAGTCTGCAGGTCTGACAAATAGCTTTGATGACTGGATAACATCACACCAAAGTAGAGTTAGATCTAGACCATCTATTGCTGTGGCACATGGAATGAACATTGATGAAACTTTGTTCAATAGCATCTTCTCAATGGACTATGACTATATCGCATTAGGTCATGATCATCACCAACACAAACACTCCGAAGGAGCATGGTACGCAGGGTCTCCTGAGCGATGGAGATTTGACGAGGTTCGTCATGAGAAAGGATTCCTTGTTGTTGATATTGAACCTGGTTCAAAACCTGTTGTGACTCCTCATCTTCTTGAGTATGATCGACCTGTGATTAGCGAGAAACTTACTCTTGCCAAGGATGATACTGTGGAATCCATTTCAGACCGGGTTTATGGTCTGTTCAACAAAATGGGACTAAAGACAGATTGGAACCCCAAGACTGCTGCAAGGATTCGTTTGGTTTTCGAAGGTAAAGCAACTCGTGTCAGCTCCTTTGACCTTGGGATGATACTAGAATCTTTGAGAATCAAAGTATTGGCAAAGGATTCGGATTACAATATAGCTCAGTTCCTTTGGGTCGTTAGACAATCATTGGATACAGAGTTCACCCCAGCATCCTACCCTGAAATTGAATCAGAGTACCTCATCGAGGACCCTGAGGAGGACTTTCATGCCTATCTAGAAACTTTAGAGATTGACAAGAGCCTAGACCCTGACGTTTTAACCAAGATTGCTGTTCGTGCTCTTGAGCATGCAGTGGGGAAAAGAGAGGGGAATCTGAATTCAGACTCACTCATGGAGGGTGGGAAATGAAGATTCTCCAGCTTCAGGTTCGAAACTTCAAACCTTTCAATACTCTCAGTCTTCCTGAAGGCGATGCTGAACTTCCTGAAGGTCTCATATTGATTAAAGGCCCGAACTCCACAGGCAAATCATCACTCTTTGAAGCTATTCTGTGGGGTCTCTGGGGAGCTGATGCAGTCGGACTCACTAATGACGAACTCATCAATTTCAGGTCCACTTCCTGTCAGGTGATACTATCCTTTCAGGTCGCAGGAAATCAGTACAAAATAGACCGCTCATATGATCCCGCTAACAAGATGGCAGTAGTATTGTACACAAAAAGAGATGGTGCATGGAAACGAATTGCTGACAAAAGCAGGTCTGTAAACTCCAAACTCGATGAGATTCTCAGCCTTGAGTTAAATCAAGCTTTGAGTACACTGCTGGTTCGCCAAGGTGAGGTTGCAGTAATTGCTAATGCTACCGCATCTGTGTTACGAGACCTGTTAGTGAAAATCTATGATATTGACTTACTGAATCAGATGGCAAATCACCTAGAGAAATTGGAGAAAGACATTCAATCCAAGGTGAATGTTTTGGAGTCTGATTATATACGCCCTGAACAGGTTGATGAGCAAATCAAAGGTTGTGAGAGTAGAATCAAGGATTTTCAGGATGGATTAACAGGTCGAAAGAAAGAGCTTGAAAACTCAAAGAAACTCCTTGAAGGGATTCCGGATTCTAATGTTCTCAAGAAAATCTATGAAGCTCATACACATCTTGACAAACTGAGGAATGAGGTTGAAGTTAAGAGTGAAGGACTTCAAGAAGATCTAGCAGAAGCTGGTGTTGTTGATGCCAGTGCTAAAATCCTGAATGCACGACTGGATGCGCTTGAGAAAGGCCGTGAAAGAATTGAACAAGAACGCAGAGGAATCATGGGTAAAATGCAGACTGTGGACCAGGAGATTGGTCTGATTCAGGGGACAAATCGTGATCTTGAGGATAAGATAGAAGTTCTTGAAGCTGCTGGAGCTGAAGACATAATCGAATGTCCAACCTGTGCGAAACCTCTCTCTCTCGCAGAACGGAAAAAACTGGTTGACGAATACAAAGAAACAATCAGAGATGGTAAATTAAAAAGAAAAAACCTCGAAGAGAGGAAAACCGAACTTGTCGCATCATCTGATGATTACGACAAACAACTGACTAGGATGTCTAAGAGTCAAGATGCTGTTAAACGAGCAAGTCAAGGACAAACTAGGGTCGACCAAGCAAAGGAGAAGGTATCCCAGTTTGAGCAGGAATATGCAAAACTACTGGAAGAGAGCGGGATAAAGAATATTGATACATTATTGAAGAAATTTGGTAAGGAGAATATTCCCGATTTAAGAAATGAAATCACTTCCCTTGAAACAAGTTTGAAGGCTCTTCAGATTCAAATCTCAGAATCAGAACGCAATATTCAGAGGGAACAGGATGATCTTGCCAAACTTGAAACTAAACGCTCTGAAATGGAACGAATCGGGTCTGAAATTGCGAACCTTGAGAATATGAACGAGCACGCAAAATACGTCCGAAGAAAGTTGGTCAGTGGATTTGTCACTGATTATGTGTTCCAGAAACGTCTACTTGGCATCATTCGAGGAGCAACTAATCCATATGTCAGAGCTTTCACAAATGGACAATACACCGCGATTGATCTTGAACCGACCGCTGCAAGGGGACGAGGTGGAGCTGGACTCCTGCTAAAAATCTGGGATGAACGAGACCAAGCCTGGAAAAAGACCTCTCAACTGAGCTTTGGCGATAGAACTGCTATCAGCCTTGGACTACGTATGGGAATTAGTCGTACTATGAGTAGTATCAGACCCTTAAAGGACAGTCCAGTTTTGACCCCCCGTGTTCGCTCTGTTCTTCTCGATGAACCACTTGGAGGACTCGACAAAATCCGACGTGAGGCTGTTGTAAGAAACTTGGTCAACGACCAGAGCTTTGAGCAGATTCTATTGATTACTCACACTGATGTTCAAGGATGGGAAGGCATCCCTGTGATTGATGTGTCCAAAACGGGCGCTTTCAGTAATGCAACTCTTGAAATGTAGTGAAAATAAGCGTTGGAACATATATTAATCAGTGAACCAACATCGAAGTCATTATGCGTGTCTCTGAAGATAGCCGCAAACGGATTGATCTCCTATCAAATAGACTTGATAGATGGCTTCTTCGAGTGGGCGAAAGGATTGCCAAATTTCTGATTGACTATCGCTATCTCATGGTGGTTCTTCTCATAGGTTTCATAGTATGGGCCATAGTGTTCAATGTCGCTGTCTTAGACTATGTCAACTCAAACAGTTGGAACACCAGAACTGTATGGCTCGGACCTTTTCCAGAACCTGGTTTAGTTCATCTCTTTGGATACACAATCCCGTATCAATTAGAAGGTTACAGTGATTATTCCTTTTATTATGTCCATTGGGGATACAACACTCTTTATGGTGTTCTACCTTATTCTCCTGACTATGGAGTACTAGAGCTGAATGGGATCACAAACCAGAATGGAGCTCATATGTTCCCTCCCTTCACGTCCTATCTCTATGCAGCAGGAATTGCTTTGGGAAACCTGCTGGGTTGGGAGAACTGGGGAATTGGATTGTTGATTGTTGCATTTGGGTATTTGACTGCACTCCCAATCTATGGTATTGCCAGCGAGTTGTCATCAAACAAACGTGTTGGAGAAGTAGCTGCTCTGACATACTTACTCAATCCCTTGATGTTATATCACACTGACTTCCTCTGGTTCAATCCTGCGCCGTTTGTCTTCTTCTTCTTCACAGGCTTCTACATGTTGATTCGAGGAAAGAGACACACAGGCACACTGCTCATAGTTTGTGCAGCACTATTCAAGCAGACCGCATGGTTTCTAGGTATACCACTTGTTGTGTATCTACTTGTACGTCCCAGAGAGCGAAAGGAAGACAGCGGGCCAACGCCTCCTGAGGAGAAAGATAAACCGAAGAAAAGTCTGTACGACAAAATCATCTCATTCTTCAAACCAGTTGCCGATTACTTTGATTTTCGAAACTTTATGATTAGTGTTATAGTTGTTCTACTCTTTGTAGGCGCTGTTATGCTCCCCTATCTTATTGCACAACCTGATTTCTTGAACTATTGGAGACTTGCTTTGGGGTCCTTCTCATTTGAAGGAAACTTCGTTAACCCGCCACCATATAACCAACCCATTCGGATTCAAGTGTTGCCCATTGTGGCTGGGATGCCTATGGTCGCAGAAATCCTTGATACACTGATTGTTTCAGGAGGTCCTCTTGCATTTGCTGTGATTCTCTGTTTTGGATTCATGATACTCAAGGACAAGTACATTGGTGAAGAGAAGCTTTACTTTCGTCGAATATTGTACATCACTCTACTAATTATGCTGCTAGTTACTCTGCTTGGCCCAAGAGGTGTTTTCAAGTACTATTTCGTTATGCTAATGCCGTTCTTCTCGATTTATTCATCAGGAAGAATGATACGCGACAAAGAAGCGCATGTTCCATTCTCAGCATCGATGGTTTGGCTACCAATTACATTTACTCTCATGATTCTGATTCCTGATCGTAACATCTACCTCGGATACGTGCTTCTGATATTCATTGGATATTTGTTTGCCCCTCTATTAGACAAACTCTACCATTATGCGAAAACACCATTCAGATACATGAAGCAGTTAATGCAGCAGATGACAGGAATCACTAGGAAGCCGCTAGTTGCTGATGAATTACTCGTTGATGTATCCCGGAAAAGGAGTATTGCCAATATGATAACACAGATTGTTGTACTAACCCTAGGGTTGTTCTTCATCGTTTTTGGAGGCTGGATGATTCGGATGGCAATCGGTGTTGACTTAGTTACAGGTCTGGAAACTATACTTCTCTTCAGCTCATCATTCCTTGTCGGGTTTCAGCTTCTCTCAGTCGCATTTAGTATGTCTTTAGGGTCAAATCTGCGACGCACATATTTGAATAGAAATCTACGTGAGTTCTCATTGGTGACTGTTGTATTACTACTGATTTTCGGAATCTGGACCTATCTCTTGAGCTGGCCTATCGTTTTACTATCTGAGAGACTTCTACTCGTACTCTCTAGTGTCTTCACATCAATCTGGGCGATATCAATCCTTGTGGATCAACACAATGCAACCAGAATACTGACAGATATTCTTGTTCTTGCTGGTTTGTCTATAAGCATCTCAGTTTGGGTGACCTTATCTTATATGACCCTAGTTCTCCTAGGACTAATCACCATCTGTTCGGTACTTATCCATCTGGTTCTAGTATCTGTTCACTATTTTGACAAGGTTTCTATAGCTTCACCTGAACCTCAATCTCTTTTCGAAACCTGAAGAACAAATCACTGGTGCTCAGAAAGCGTCGCTAGCTCTTTCTCTTTCTCGTCAATCTTCTTCTTCAGACTCATTGTTTGGGCATCCAATTTTGCTACTTGTTCTTCATAAGCATCATCTGGTAGAGCCCCAGAGCTATGTCGCTGCTCGATATGCTTGTGAAGGTCCTCAACGGACTTCATCTCTTTCTTGAGTGCTTTAAGGTCTGACTGGATTGTTGCCATCTTACTCTCGTCTGCAGTCTTAAACTGCTTGGCTGGGATCATGATACCAAACTGCTGCTGAGTCTTCTCAGCAAAGTCCTGAAACTGGTCTCTCAACATCTCAACATTTTTGTCCACGTTCGATACTTCTTCCTCCACTTTTGAGATGTCTTTCTGGAGGTCAAAAACTGCGTTAACAAGTCTCTTCAGTGTCTTTTCAACCTCTGCTGTCAGCATAGAATCCTCCTCTGCTTCCTCTGTTGTCTTCTGAACGTTGTCCTTTGCCACTGAACTAGGCTTAACCATTTGCAGCTCCCCACCGAGCCATCTGAAAGCATTTACTGCGAACTTGGAATTTCCTTTGTGCTTGAGACCGCCCCCTCTCCTAAAGACTTCATAACTCCCAATGCACATTACTCGTCCTTTACCTACTTCAGCAATTCCTACCACTGGTACTTTTCCCGGTTCTGCGGATTCCGATGTGACAGCCAAAGCAGTGGCTTTCCCAGTTACTTTAAGGCTGCAGGCTGATGGGATAAGTAAGTCCGAAACATCCTCTGTTGAAGGGTGAGATACAATATCTGTGATGATTGGCATTGTTGGAAGCCCTGCATTACTTCGCTCATCCTTGACTGCGGTGTTTTCAAAGGTGATTCCAAACTCTCCTGATATTTTCGACATGTTATTCATGAGACCTCGATCGCCGCCAGATAGAGAAAGAAGCAACAGTCCTCCGCCGTCTTTCACATACTTCTGAAGGACGTCTATCTCTGCGGGTCTCACTTTTGAGCTGTTGGGACAACCAAAGACCATCACATCTGCCGTCTTAATGTTCTTAGCAAGAATCATGAAATCGGTGTACGCCTCGACATCGAAATCATTGTCACGAAGAAGTTGTCCTAGATCAGAGTATGTACTTTCCAATCTACCCCGTTCATTTTGCGTCTGATCAAAGAGGATTTTCTTTCTCCTTCCGCTCAAGAAGATACACCTGTTTCAACAATTTGCAGTCACAGCATGACGGCTGCACTAATAGTACTTCCGTAGATGTTTCCCTTGATTCGAATGCTTTATCTCCTTGTGATACAAAATGGTGGATATGAGCGAGGAGAACTGCATTTTCTGTAAGATTGTACGCGGCGAGATGCCTGCTTCAATAATTTTTGAGGATGAGCAAAGCATTGCCTTCATGGACGTGTTTCCGATAACTGAGGGTCACTGTCTACTGATTCCAAGAAAGCATTATGAAAACATGCTTGATGTTGACCCGGAGGTTGTTGCACATTTAGCAAAGATTCTTGCAGACCTTACAAGGAGAGTAAAGAAAGCCACTGGAGCCGAGGGTATCCTTAACACAGTTGCAAATGGCGAAAGCGCTGGCCAGGAGGTTCCACATCTTCACTTTCATGTAATTCCGCGAAACAAGGACTCACAATTTGGTTTCAAGTTTCCTCCTGATTATAGGGACTCTATGGCTTCAAGAGAAGAGCTTGACCAAATGGCTGAGAAGATTCGAGAAGCTACCTAATTGATGTGAAGTAGATTCAGACCAGTCATATCATCTCGCGTTCTGATTAATTCAATCTCTGTTTCAATAATCACTAGCTCTATGGTTACAGAAACTGTGCATCCTGATAACAGATGACCGCCCCAACATTTTCCCTTCTCATCTGCAACAATCATATGAGCATGCACAACTAGGTTTCCTTCATGAGTTGAGATATCTCCAATACATGACACAACCTCAACATCCTCATCTACAGTGAAGTCTCGATACTTTGCAGACTCTCTATGATAGTAACCAAGCTTTGCTTGGGAAATTGCTCCGATTAGACTTAATTGACCTGACTGGACACCATGCTTTCTTGCGACTTCTTCAATAGCTCCAAGAACATCTTCTCCTGGCTCCATCTTTGCGAAAATCACACGTTTAATCTCAGTTTGAATTGAACGAACCATGATTTTTGATATGTCAAATCAGTCTAATGAAGGACTCGCATAATGGGAAGTGCTTATCAGGGAAGAGCAGTCCACTTAATCTGTGAAAGGCATTGCCCAATGATGAACAACCCGCGGATGAGAATCAGTCTTCACTCGAGGACTTCTTTGCAGAAGCAGAGGAATCAGAGGCGATTGAAGAGGACTCTCAGTCTGATGCCGGTTTCAATCCATCGAGGAAGGGAAATCCATCACCGAAAAACAACGAAGAATCAGATGATACTGAAGATGATGAAGAAGATATCCCGCTAGATGTTTCCGTGGTAGATAGTGACACTCCTTCTGAACTGCCCCCTTCTTTCTTATTGTCCATTGATTACTCAGGTCCACACAACAAAGCAGTGGCACGTCTTTATAATCCAAGTAACAAGAAGGTGTATTTCTGGTTTGATAACACAGGTCACAAACCATATTGCTACACTGATTGGCCCCCACAGGCTGTAGAAGCAACAGCTAGAAAGAATCCCGGCTTCCTCCGTGCTGAAACGGTTGAGTTACACGATCTCCTAAAGGATAAACCAGTCAAGATGACTAAGGTCATTGGTGATAACCCTCTAGCAATTGGTGGGTCCCAGACATCCATTCGTAATTTTTTGGTGGATAATAACAATGTGAGTCATGCATGGGAGGCTGCTATCCGTTACCAACTCTGTTTTACCTATGACCGCAAGCTAGTCCCAGGACTTATGTATAAGATAGAAAATGGTGACCTTATTGCCTGTCCACCTAATGTAGATTCAAAGACCCTTGATGAGTTCAAGAAGATAATACAGAGTGACGAAGGTCTTGAATCAATCATTACAGAATACTCGCCTATGTTCTTTACCGAAGTTCCTCAGATTAAGCGCCTTGCTGTGGATATTGAGGTCTATACTCCAGTCGTAAATCGTGTACCTGATCCTAATAGAACTGAATATCCTGTAACCGCAATCGGGCTTTCAGACAATGAAGGATTCAACAAGTGTTTCGTGTTAAAACGCAAAGGTTACTCTGAGGGCAAGAAGAGTAAGGAGTTCCCAAAGGAATTAGAAATAGTGTATTTCGAAGAGGAAGGAGAGATGCTTGGTGAAGCCTTCAAGATTATGGACCAGTATCCACTCGTTCTCACTTTTGTGGGTGACACTTTTGACTTGAAGTACCTTCATAACCGTGCAAAGCGTCTGAAACTTAACATGGACCTTTGTCCGATTATTTTGAGAGGTAATCAGGATCCGCGTCGTGAACGTGCGAATTTAAAGCATGGCATCCATGTGGACATGTATAAGTTCTTCACAAATCCCTCGATCAAAATCTATGCTCTTTCAGGGGCTTATCAACGAGAAAACCTGGACACTATCGCGAAAGGTATACTTAATGTTGGTAAACTGGAACTCAGTGACAACATCTCCGATCTATCATATTTTGAGCTTGCCCACTATTGCTGGTTGGATGCGAATCTCGTTCTTCAATTCACTCAATATGAAGACAATCTACTGATCCGCTTAATTGTTCTGCTGATGCGTATCTCACGAATGTCAATGGGTGATGTGACAAGATTCTATATCTCTTCATGGATCCAATCATTATTTCGTCA
>JBHLPA010000161.1:0-6082 GCA_048939935.1 Promethearchaeota archaeon
TGTCCTCACTATGATAGATATATTCAGCCACTCCCCCAGAGAATGTTATGCAATCTATTTTCCCATCATATTCAAGTGGTTGTGCCATCATCAACATTGATGTGATCTTAGAAAGTGGTTTTTGTTGGATGCACTCAAGCAATGCATCCGCTAGAGCTTGCGCTAGTTTCTCTCTTTCTGATTCTGCCAGTACCTGACCGAGCTCTATGTCTAAACCTGTTTCTGCTGCAAGTTTCTTTCCTGTGTCCTCCAAGCGATTTATACGATAGTCATCATCGAGTGCTAGCAAACGCCCACCAACATTGATTGCAGTTGTGGCAACCACCCGTCCTCCCTTGCATATAGCTATATTAGAAGAACCTCCACCAATGTCAACGTTCATGATGGTTTCTCCCGTGTCTGCAGACTTGGTGACGGCACCTGAACCATAGGCTGCCAGGACGCTCTCAAAATTGGGTCCTGCAGTTGCAGCTACGAATTTTCCAGCTTCTCCAGCAAGCGCACTGACAATCCACTCTGCATTCTCCTTTTTAGCAGTTTCACCCGTTATGATTACTGCACCTGTGTCCACTTCAGAAATCGCAATTCCTGCATCTTGATAGTCTTTTAGAAGCAGGTCACGAAGGTGCTCGAAGTCTATGTTCCGTGCATCTTTGAATGGCGTGAGATGTATCGGGCCAGAGTGGAGAATTCTCCTCTCCTTGATTTCAAATTTTTCAGTTCTGGAGTCATCATTTTTTTCAAGAACAATCTGACTGAACACGACATGTGAAGTTGAAGAACCGATATCAACTCCCACACTGGTAAGTTCCTTCCGCTTTGTTTTGACAATCATGACCGTGTTCACCGTGGAAATATAACGTGCGCGACGATAATCCTCCTTTTAGGTTTGCTATAACGCGCAATATTTTACCCGGTATGCCATCTGTTTCACAAGGAGTACGAGAACTATGGACACTATCAAGGCGATAAGAGATAGGCGGAGTATTAGGAAATACAAACCTGACGATGTTGACGACGAAGATCTGCAGACAATCCTCCAAGCTGGAAGATGGGCTCCATCAGCCTCAAACAAACAACCATGGCATTTCATCATCATTCGGGATAAAGAGATGAGAGAAAGACTCGCAGAGATTCATGATTATGGCCGCTTCTTTAGAGAGTCTCCAGTAGTAATAGTTGTACTCGGAGACCCTGCTAAGCATCCGCGATATCACCTAGCCGATCCCCATCAAGCTGTGCAAAACATGTTGTTGGCCGCTTACGCATTAGGTCTCGCAACTTGTTGGGCTGGGGTTAGAGATACAAGTTTGGAACCTCAATTTCGTGCTGCATTAGACATTCCGGAGAACCTTCGAGTAATATGCTCAGTGGCGTTAGGTCATGGTGACCAAGAGCGAACAAGTTCCAGATTCCCACTTGAAGATATCACTTCTTGGGAAAAATATGGTGGAAAGAAATAGGTGTGATTGATGTCTGGTGAAACCAATCTTGACACTCTATTGAAGCATATGAAACCAATAGTTCAAGATGGAGAGTATGTATTCTGCGTAGTTTCTGAGAGTAAACTGGAAGAGATAGAGACCCCAAAGATGATCTTCAGAGAACCTGAGGGACCAACTATCATAGTCACGAAGGATATTGCTGAACGGAACGGTCTGGATTATGGCTCATCATGGGGGCTCATCACTCTCTCTATCCATTCTGCTTTAGATGCAGTGGGATTTCTTGCCGCGATTACAGCACATCTGGCAAAATCCAAGATTAGTGTGAATGCAGTGTCTGCATACTATCATGACCATTTATTCGTTCCATACTCAAAGGTTCATGATGCTCTACGAATTCTCGAGGAAATTCCAGAATCTATAATGAGATGATTACTTCCTTTGATTTTTTGCCACTCATGTATTCGATATCAATTCTCCCGATGTTGACCCGTTTTAGAGAGTCTTCAGTTATTTGTTCCTCTATCACTTTTTGTGGATTCGCTTCAAGCGCATGAATCATGACCTCAAGCGCATGCCTCTTCTGCTCAATGTTTGTGATGAACTCGACCCGTCCCCTGAACTGAGCCGTCGTATATAGGTGATCACAAGAGCCATCCACGTAGCCCTCATCGTTAAGCGCCAGCCCCCATACGATGTTGTTTTTCTTGAGAATATCTATCTTCTTACCTTCCTGCGCACAATGGAAGTAGATGCAGTATTCGTCTTCATCATAGCCATGGCTCAGTGTCGCAAGATATGGCTCATCCTCAAAGCTCATCGCAATTGTGATGTACCGTGCTTTCTTAAGGATGGAAACAATCTCTTCCATACTCTCTATCGCTTTTTCTTTTCTTCGAATTCCTCTCATCAGGTTTCGTAGGTTGCTGAGATAAAGGGATGATTAAACATTTCGAGTAATGTTTTTGTACGACAGGAAGCCATCTTCGAATATGGTTGATATTCAAGACATTTATGATGCCCATAAGAGAATCCGGGACTATGCCCTCTGGACTCCTGTCATGACCTCATCGACCATAGACAAAATGGTCAACTGTCAGGTATTCTTCAAGTGCGAGAATTTCCAGCGAGTTGGTGCGTTTAAGTTCAGAGGCGCTTTCAACACCATATCGCAGTTGACAAAGGAAGAACGAGAACGAGGTGTGATTGCTCACTCTTCAGGGAATCATGCTCAAGCGCTTGCATTAGCTGCATCCATCTTGGGAATAAAAGCTACTATTGTGATGCCAAAGAACTCCCCCATGGTCAAGGTGAATGCTACGCGAGGCTATGGGGCTGAAGTTGTCTTTTGTGAGAACTCAACTGAAAGTCGAGTTCAAGTTGCTAACGAGTTAATTAAGAAACATGGGTATGTCTTAATTCATCCTTACAATGACGAACGGATAATTGCTGGAGCAGGAACAGCCGCTCTCGAACTCATTAATGATGTTGAATCTCTGGATTATGTGTTTGCCCCTGTTGGTGGCGGAGGTCTTCTGAGTGGCACATCGATTGCAACAAAAGGGGTTTGTTCAGATTGTTTGGTGTTTGGAGTTGAACCTGCAAATGCTGATGATGCATACCGATCATTCAGGGATGGCAAGATCTATCCAAGTATCAATCCAAATACCATAGCTGATGGGCTTAGAACCCAGCTTGGCGAAATTACATTCAAAATAATCAGAGAGTTTGTAGATTCCATTGTTACGGTGACAGAGGAAGAGATTGTTGAAGCAATGAGACTCCTCTGGGAGAGAATGAAGTTAGTCGTTGAACCATCTGGAGCAGTGTCTCTGGCTGGTTTGTTAAAGGTGAAAGATGAGATTCAAGACAGGCGTGTTGGTGTTATTCTCAGTGGTGGTAATATCGACCTATCCAAGTTCTTCTCAGAGTTACTCTAAGTTCTTAATCTTTTCACGGGTCTTCGGTAGCCAGACTATAAATTCAGCACCTTTCGTTGGTTGCCCCTTCAAACGGTCTCTCACATCTATACGTCCGCCATATTTATCGCAGATTTGTTTAGACTGATGGAGACCAACACCACCATATCTTCTAGAAACATCGAATATTGCTGCTTTCAAAGCTCCAGAAATACCATGACCATTATCCCCAATGGTTATCTCGTAACCTTCCCCACTTTCTCTTAGAGCGACCCAAACAATCCTCTCCTCACGAGGATTGTGTTCAATTGCATTCTCAATTATATTTCCCAGAAGTTGCTCTAAGAATTGGTCTGCATCTACGAGTGAGTTTTCTGTTTCTAATGACATCTCGAAGACAACATCCCTATGCTGCTCTTTTTGTGCTGAAACAACTGACTCTATTGTTGTACTAAGTTTCCTTATTCTTAATGGGACTGACATCAATGGTTCAGTTACTTTGACCTTTGATATCATACTTTGACATCTCTCAACAGACGAAACAATTTGTCCAAGAAGCCGTCTCGCATTTGGATCTTGTAGTTCCAATTCCATAACCATTGTACTTCCGAGGATGATTTGAAGTTGATTTCTGAAATCATGTGCCATCAGATCAATAAGATGCATCGCTCGTTCTTTCTGTGTTTCAATGTGTCTCTCAGCATCGATACGGTCGGTCACGTTCATTGCTAAAACTTGGAGAGCTTGACTTCCTTCAAACTCAACTGGCGAACCAAAGAGTTCAAGCCATTGCATATCTCCGTCTTTCTGGAAAACACGGATCAACATTGGTATCTTGTTCGGGGGATCTCCTGCTATTAGCTCCTGAACCCTTGTTATCACTATATCCCAGTCATCAGGATGGACCATTTCTTGAATATCTTCAGCTGTTAACTCAAGAACTTCTTCCACTGTACTTTCAAGAAAAGTAGCAAAGGCGGGATTTGTGAAAATAATCTTCAATGGATTTGGTTGCAGAATTAAAATTCCCTGGAATGAATGTTCAATCAATAATCTATATTTTGCTTCAGATTCTACTAGCGCTTTCTGACTCTCCTTCCTTTCAGCTATATCTCTTGCAACACCTAAAATTCCTGTTGGGGTTCCTTTTGCGTCACGAGTGAATGTTCTGGCAACTTCTGTCCAAACTAGAGTCCCATCCTTGTGTTTTAGTTGAATTTCTAATGGGGGTGATTCTCCTCTTGTCAGAGTCTGGTCTGATAGCTTCTCTGCTTCCAATGCTTCCTTCACAGCTTCTATCGCTGTCCAGACTGATTCAGGAGTCATCAACTCAATGAGTGATGTTCCCTCTAGTTCTTCTACAGAATATCCGACTAAAAGTTTGACAGAAGGACTGACATAGGTAAGATTAAGCTCTATATCTGTTGTAAATAGAACATCTGTGATATTCTCAGCTAGCAGCCTGTATTTTTTCTCTGTATCTTCAAGTGCTGCTTCCGTTTCTCGTTCCTCTGTGATTTCGAGCATCTGACTAAGATAACCTTTGATTTTACCTCCGTTGTCAAGGCCCAATGGTGTAATCCAAGCATCTAGAATAATCGTGCCCGTACGATTCGTTTCAAAAAGCCCTTCAGTTTGCACGGTTTCAAAATCAAACGTTGTTTCATACTTGACCGGTTCTCCTCTAATCAACCTGGCTTTGATTTCATTTGGGACATTTGGGTCATCAAAAAGACTGAAACCCAGTACATCATTGATGTCACTAACACCAAACATTTTCAAGGCTGCTTTATTTGCGGCAATCAGGATGCCATCAGGATCAAAGAGTTCAATACCGAGCTGGGATTCTTCGAAGATTCTTTGCATCATCTCAACATTTTCTTCCAATGCATTTTGCGATGCTCTCAGCTCAGAAATGTCTGTAATGACCGCAAAAGAACCTCGGTGAGTTCCTTCATCATCAATAATTGGTGCTCCTGCTACTATAGTTGGTATCTGGTTTCCACTTTTTGTTGTCCATTCGATCTCATACTGAGTTGCTTCACCCAATGTGCGTTTTCTGACATTTTCACGAATGATTTTCTTATTTTCTCCATTAACAAAATCCAGAAGTGATTTCCCAATCATCTCTTCTTCTGAATATTCAAGCATTTTTGCAAAGTGAATGTTGACATAAGTAAAAACATCATCAACATCGACTATTCCAAATCCATCATTCATAGAATCTACTAATGCTCTGTAACGTATCGCTTCCTCTTCCTGACTAATTGGAATGTTCGGTGATGGTTCTTGATCAGTCATCTGGAGCACTACTCGCATCTGATCTGGTTTCTATGATTTTCTCAGATGCATATAGGATTCTCTGCGATGTACATTTAGAGATATGCAACACTATTAGATTCGGTTATCTCCCTAAGACGTAGAAGTACTATTCAGAATACATTTCTTTTCAAAAACTGATAATCGTGTTTAAGTAGAAAGTCTGTTGGTAGTAAATGTCACGATGGATTCTACATGTAGATATGGACGCCTATTTTGCTTCAGTAGAGCAATATAGAAACCATCCCGAACTTGCAGGTCGTCCAGTATGTGTTGGTCATGATCCCAAAGGTGGAACTGGGCGTGGCGTTGTACGAGCTGCATCCTATGAAGCTAGAGCAAAAGGAATTCATGCTGGTATGCCAGTATCTCAAGCCTATCGTCTCTGTCCTGATGCCG
>JBHLPA010000162.1:0-6073 GCA_048939935.1 Promethearchaeota archaeon
CATATGTTGTACCCACAGCAAGGTCATCTATTGTATCTTTATCCATTTTCCCAACGTCGCCAAACTGTGTTGACTGATAGACATAGATTCCATCTACTTCATGTATTGGAACACCAAGTAAAACGTCTTCGAAATATGCCTTTTGCTGGTCTTCACTGACAACGACTAAATCATCTTGTGTGTCTGAATTGAAGTCTCCAGTTTCTATGTAGCTACGATAGCTTGTAAGCGGATCCACAGTGTCGGAATATAAAACTCCAAGCGTATTTCCACTGTAAACAATGAGATCACCATTACCATCTATTGTAGCTATTTCTTCCAATCCACCCAGATAATCGAATTTCACGATATCCTTAACCACAGCACTCGCGCCAAGTGCAATCGACACCACTTGAGTTCCATCACCCTCGACAACCGTGATGTTTCTATCCGCAGATCCAACTATTGCAATTGAGTCCTGTGTTGAACTGGTGAATCTGCCAATTACTGGTCGTATATACACATTAAGTGCATTGAACGTGCCAATTGTAGAATTATTCCTCACATCCAAAGTCAGGAATTGGTCGGCATTATTCCGATTTGATATCAAAATGTCGGGATAAGTATCTACTGAATCAAAAATCCCAAAACCAAAAGCTGCCGGGAAACTAAATGGAATCGGAAATTCTGATACTGTTGCGCTATCAATGTCAACCATCAACATATAGTATGTAGAATCAACAAAATTACGAAGGAAAAATTCGGTGTTACCATCCAAATCCACGTCGTATCCAGTAAGATAAGTAGCGCCATCTTTGTCACCCGCTGGTAACAAGATATTTAATGTGACCTCCTGAATTAAATCTACAAAATATAATCTACTCTCTGCCTCAATAACATATGCGAAACCACGGTATCCTGATACCTCTCCTGCAACAATTGTTGTGCTGGTGCCTGGTAAGCTGTATTGATAGAGGAGGCTTTCTTGCGACATAATTGATTGATTGTCATATCTCGAAATGACCTGAGTTGGTTCATAGTCCATTGTTATTGGCACAATGAACATGAAAACGATAATTGATATTATCAGTATCTTGGCAATACTCGCTATATCCGTGTTCATCCTCTTTGCATTTGGACGAAAAGAACTTTCTCTATTATTTGAAGATGGCAACTTAATCTCTCCCTAACCTTAGCACTCAATTATCTCTTGTATCCCGAAGAGACTCAAAAGCGCATTCAGCAATCGATTGACCATATCCCTTTTATCGATTCTGGGCGGTTTCTCCACCGATACTCTAAAGTCAAACCTCTGCATTCGGATGGACCGTACTCTTGGGGTTTGAACACAATGGTTGAACAAATAGTTGTCATTGGATGTGGAGCTGCTGGTGCCACTGCAGCCCTGCAGGCACGCAAATTCAACAGAAAGGTTGAGATTTCTATTTACAATACTGAGCAATATTCACAATATTCTCGATGTGGACTTCCCTATACTATTTCGGGTAAAGTAGGTGCATATGAAGACTTAGTACTAATGAAGCCTGATAACTGGGGAGCTCTCAAGATTGATGCTCATCTTGGAGTCGAGGTTATGGATATTGACCACAAATCGAAAGAACTTGTTTTCTCAGATGCTGGTAAAGAAGGACACCAGAGTTATGACGCCTTGATATTCGCCACTGGTGCTGTTAATGCAGATCCGCCAATAAAGGGTCTTGATAAAAAGCAAGTCTATGGTCTTCGTACTATTGATGATGCAAAAGCATTGTCTGCTGAAGTGGATAAAGCAAAAACTGCTGTTGTCATCGGAGGCGGCTTAGTGGGGATGGAAACAGCTGAAGCTTTCCATGAGCGAGGGTTGGATGTTACAGTTGTTGAATTCTTGCCGCATATTCTTCTGGCAATGGTGGATGATGATATGGCTTCAATAGTGGAGGAACACTGCCACGAACACGGCCTCAAGATTCTCACCAACACTGCTGCTCAGGAGATTAAAGGAAAGGACTCTCCAGAGTCAGTTGTTGTAAAGAATCGAGAAACTGAAGCGGTTTCCGAAATTCCCGCAGACTTTGTAGTTGTTGCTACTGGTGTTAGACCCGTCACTAATCTTGCGGAGAAGGTGGGAGTTGAGATTGGAACGACCCGTGGTATAAAGACCAATGAAAAGATGATGACTAATCTTGATCAAGTCTATGGATGTGGTGATTGTGCTGAGAATTTCGAGTTCATAACTCGAAATCCCTTAATCGGAGGACTTGGTACTGTGGCTGTTCGTCAAGCTCGAGTAGCTGGTATCAATGCCGCCGGAGGTGACCTAAAATTCCCGGGTATTGTGGGTGCTAAGGTAACGAAACTCTTCGGTCTTGAGATTGCGAGTACTGGTTTTACGGAAGACATGGCGAAACGTTATGAGATTCCACTTGTCAAGGGTTCTATGAAGGGAAGCACCAAACCTCCGTATTATATTGGTGGTAAGGAACTGAAGTTGAAGACATTCTACAACAAAGAAACTGGAAAGCTAGTAGGTGGTCAGCTGGTAGGAGTAGAGGATGCAGCCATGCGGCTCAACGTCATCACGCTAGGGATACAACAGGACATAAACGCTGTTGATCTCTTTGACTTCGAGAACTGCTACGCCCCTGCTATTTGTGATACGTGGGATCCATTGGTGTCATCTGCAGATGCTGCACGTCGGAGACTAAAGATGTAGATTAATCACGAACAATAGTTGCGATATTATTGAGCGCAAATTGAAACGAACTCACCTGTATTGGTGAACCAGCGATGAGAGATACCGAGTGTATGTTATTTTCTGTTTTTGAATGATTTACAATTGCTCTGACAATCTCTTCTGCAACTTCCCAGCTGGGAACACGAGACATCTCAAATCCCATTGTGAAGAATCCTACTCGGTTTGCTTTTTTGTCTCTCGCCTTTTCCAGAGCTTCGAATGTTGCTGCATAAATCATAGAACGTCTATCAGGATCACCAAGTGAAATTCCTGGCCAATACAGAATTTCCTCCGCGTTACTCCCCTCTTTAACAGTGAAAGTTGTCCCTCCGGTACCTAGTGAAATATCTTTGGTCTTCACTACAAGATCCATTTTCGAGTCATCAACATCTCCGAGTTCAACAGAAACAATGAGGGTACCAAGCATCCAACTACTCAATTCAATTACTCCTCATATTCTTTGAGTGCTTTGTAGAAGCAGTCACTTACGTACTTATTCAAGCCCACAAGTGTAATTTCCTTGACTGATCCTGGATTACGACTAAAGTGATGTATTCCTTCTACTATCGCTTTCGCAGATTGTTCCTCCGAGAGACCTCCTACTCCTGCTCCTATAGCTGGGAAAGCTAGGGAGGCTAGATTATTGTCAGAAGCAATGTTAAGGGCTGATTGTACTGAGGACAGAACATTCCCCTGTGTTGCCCTTCCACCTGGCGGCATTCCTGCACAATGAATGACATATCTTGACGGAAGTGCACCTGCTGTTGTCATAACTGCTTGTCCTGGTTTAATTGGACCCATTGAGAGCGCTTCATCTTCGATCTGGTGTCCCCCTTTTGCCTTGATCGCACCTGCAACACCTGAACCCATCCAAAGGTCGGAATTTGCCGCATTTGCGATGGCATCTACTGAGAGCTCTGTGATGTCACCAATGTAGGTCTTGACCAATATAGACCCTACCTTCTTCTCCATGAACCACATCCCCAGATAAAGTGTAAATAATATAGAACCATTTTGTCATAAGGTTGTTGTCCCATAACCTTTATGCCTTATTCATGTGGCTTTCTCTTGGCGAGTGCACTGAACGATATCAAAGAAGAAGAGGTTGCAGATCTAATCGAAAAATATGGTGAGCCAGTTATCCATGAATTCGTAGCAGATTTTCTTGATTTCGAGTGTACCATGGTTAAACGGACTGAATCAAAAGGGCGACTTCATGATATCACTTGTTTCATTCGCAGGAATGATGGACAATTCGTCGTGATACAAAAACCACAATACGCAAGAACTGGCATTTATCGTGCACCTTCGGGTGGTGCTCATCCTGATGAACCACTAGAAGAAGCAGCAATAAGGGAGATGCATGAGGAAACTGGATTAGCTATAGAGCTGATCCGATTTGTGCTTGACTTACGGTTGACGATTACTTGTACTGACCGAACAATCAATTGGCGCTCGCTCGTATTTCTAGCAAAACCCATTGATGGGTTGATGAAACCTATCGACACCAGAGAAATCTTTGATGTCACCGTGGTGCCGCGGGAGCAACTCACTGGAAAAATTGCTCAATTGATGGAAGACTCTGGCTGGGGTGGTTTCAAATATAGAGCATTTCTCACTCGAGAGTTCTTTAAACGTGTTGACGAATTGAATATTTGACCCTGTGTTACTCGATTACATATTTGCGGTATCTATCCGATACTTCAGAGCAGAGACAACCGACAGTTTGAGTTATTCCTTGAAAATTCAATAAACTCAACACTTTAACTCCTTACCCCACTATTCCTGGCGGCGCTCTCTGCTCAAACTCTCTTTTTTTCAATTCATCTCAAAGGACACCATGAGATGACTGAAAGTCATAGCACCTTTTCGTAGAATAGATTGCTATTCAATAGCATGCCACAATACAGTGAGAGGTGTTGTTAAGATCGCCTTAGTTTCACTATGAAATGTGAGAAGAACTCTGGCAAAGACATACTGTGCCCACAAAAAGCCAGCTGGAATTTCCACCATATCTCTATCATTCTGATATTCGTTTGTCCAACTAGAATTTCCATCTACAGTGTAATTGTTATCCGGGACGACACCGAATGTATAGATTGGTGTGGCGTTCTCGTCGAAAACTGTGACCTTCACTACATGAAAGTCATCCACAGCTGTGACTCCTGTGTTATTCACAAATATATCAATATCAAAATCAAAAGTTGGTGGACTATTATGTAGGTCCATTGTATAGAAGTTACCTGACACATTCATGCTTAGGTTTCCTACAACCGTGGCGTTGACATATTCACCGGGAGCTTCTGGAGGTGCAACTATGTGTGGTAAACTTTCTTTAGGATTGTAGGAGGGACTTGGGGAAGGATTGTATCCTCGAGGCCAAGGTCCTGCAATTATGATTGCAATAACTAGAATAATTGCAAGAATGACGGCTGCAATACCTACAGCTTCCTTCCTCAACGAATCATCTCCATAATTTGACTTGGATTAACACAGATAGACCTTGTTGTGTCATTACGATTACATAGAGTCACTACTTCAACTAGACAATTTAGTTACCAGTTCTTCACTAAGTTGTTCAACGATTAAATGTACTCTATCCTGTACCTCCTCATTTCCGAAAAGTGAGGTTAATAGATTCAACAGCGCCAAATTGTGAAGTATGGCTACGGAGAACTCATTCGTGGAAAAGAACTGCGAGATTCGTTGTTCAACAATCATCTTAGCATCCTCTTTTCCCAATCGTTCTACAGCTTTTTTCCTAATATCATACATACATGCTTCGAATTCTCGTGTTTGCAAGGTTGACCGTATTGGACCAATCAGAAAATTTGCATAGAGCTCATCAGTCAGATTGTGACTCCCGACCTCGCGAACACTGTCATTGAACGCAAGAAGAACTTGTTCGACATCAAACGGAATTTCTCTTGCCACCTCCTTGAGAAATGAATGAAACTCCTTTCGTCTAATAAGCTGAATGTGGCGTTGAAAAACACACTCAAAGGCTGACACAACTGGACCAATGCCTTTGATAGATAGGCGATGTTTCTTGTCTCGACTAAACAAGACATCCTCTTCTTCTGAATAGAACTGGAGGTGGACTAGGTACTTCACCATTAGTTCCAATTGGTCCTCCATTTTGCACTAACCGAATTTCTTTGTACGATTCGCTATATATTCCTACTTGGGAGGTTTCAAAATGTACTGCCTGAAAATCAGCTGTTGTACAAGAGATGGTCTAGAAAGTATGCGCGATAGTGAAATACTTGAAAGGGGCAATTTTTTATTCTACTACAGATTTCAACTACTCAGCGTGATTAATCATGACGTCATATGTTGGCATATTCAAAGGTAAAGACT
>JBHLPA010000163.1:0-6001 GCA_048939935.1 Promethearchaeota archaeon
GTCTAAAATCTCATTCAACACGACCTCTGGGTCTTCGAGCTCCACCTCTCTTAATTGGGGAGCAGGAACCTCATCATCTCCAATGAACCTCATGGTCAAATAGTTAGCAACCCTTGATATTGGAGTGGGCACTCGAACTCCAGTATTGAAACAGTTTTGTAGGATGTCAAACTCTCCAACAGCAACGTCCTCAATTAGTCCAAGAATCCAACGGGTCTTCTTTCCACTAGATTCTCTGATGTGACCCTTGGTCGTGGATAACTTATGAGGTGTAGTCCAGCGTCTATACGCCTTTAGGATGATGGGGTGATTGTGCCAATGTGCCAAGTAAATCGAAGCCTCTTTTCCAGCACTCATCTGGTAGAGCACATCTGTAGCTAGACCGTAGTTAATCGCATCTTGACGAACCTCTACAAACGTTAGCTCCCCAATCTCAGCCTTACCACAAGACCCACCACGAATCTTATCCCGCTTCTGGTCTATGGCGCTTCCCTTTGCCAGAGGATTGAACTTGTCTACTCTACTCATTCAAGCACCTCCAACAAAGGTCTCATCATAGTTCCTCAGATTATGGGGAACATATTCTGAGAGGAACACTTTGAGAATCTCATCAGGGTTTCTTCGGATTCTGTATTTCTTGAAGTATGAAAGGAGGTTCGCAATGTCCCTACGGAGAAGAGACACGACCTGCTTCATGTCAGCCCATGGACCCACCTGATAGGCTTGAGGTAGATCAATGATCCACGCACGTCCTTGCCACCAGAGTATATTGTAAGCACTAAGGTCTCCATGGACATAGTGGACATCCCGATACATGATGAGGTAGTCATCGAGTATCTCATCCAAGACCAAGTCAGGCTCTTCTAAGTGGACATTCCTCAGTTGAGGCGCAGGCTCGAACTCATCGCCAATAAATCTCATAGTGAGATAGTTTCCAACTCTGCCAACGGGAGTGGGAACATTCATTCCAGCATTGAAACACCCAAGAAGTATATCATACTCCTTCGCTGCGATCGCTTGCATCCTTCCTGGAGCAAAGAACCCCTTACTCTTCTTTGCTTGAGCAGACTGCCAGAATCTATATGCCTTCAGGATGAGTGGGAAATCTTTCCAGTTTGCTAAGTAGATCGAGGCTTCCTTACCTGCATTCATCTGATAGAGAACCTCAGTAGCAAGACCAAATTTCACTGCATCATCCCTGACTTCGTCTAGAGTGATCTCATTGATGGCGACAGTCCTTCCTCTCTTACTTCCCCTCTGAGCATCTCTCTTGATGGAGAGAGCACTTGGCTTTCGAGGGTTCAGCTTCTCAACTACTGGCGACATCTAGTAAGCCACCTCATCGTTTGAGAACCGTATTCCATGGTATATACCAGGAATATGTTCCAAGAGTGGAGCTTTTCGCTTCTCTGGACTCCGTCGGTCCGAACGTCTGCATTTCTGGTTCGCGGTGGAAGTGTTATGCGAACCATTCTCTTTGTGATTGTTAGTATACACTTTTTGTTTCACTCTCATCGGCTGAGCGACACGCATCTTACATTAATAGCACATCAAACCGCAAGAAGTCGAAACCCACAACAAACGTTGTGCTTCATTGACCATTCATACATGATGCGTAGAATGAATGAACCAGCACACAGAAGCAGCGAATGCCAATCAGGCATTCTCAACGTCGGTGCAGGAAACTACTACAAAATTTACTTTAATTACAATCATTTGTTCATTGCACCTCCGTTAACCAATTACTTTCTGCTCAATGTCAAAAGTATATAGGCATTACGGTCACAGCGAGAATAAAACAGGCCGATAGGGAAGCATTTATTTTTTAGAAGTTCGGCCGTCCCACGCTTTCCGTGTGCGAATATAACAATAATGCAAGTAACGAACGAAGCTGGATGATGAAAAATCATGGCAAACCCAAGCAATCCACTCATAGTACAATCCGACAAATCTGTCCTTCTAGAAGTAGATAACCCACTATATGAGGATGCACGGGACTCCTTAGCTCGATTTGCGGAGCTAGTAAAGAGTCCGGAGTATGTTCACACATATCGAGTCACTCCACTCAGCCTCTGGAATGCAGCAGCGATGGGAATGACACCTGATGAGGTGATCGATGCACTAGAGGAGTTTGCCAAATATCCTATCCCTGGTAACATCTCCAGAGAGATTGTTGACTATATGTCTAGATATGGCCAACTCTCATTGTACAAAGAAGGTCCGGACCTACTTCTCCTGTGTGAAGAGGAAGATCTCGCTGATGAAATTTGGGCCAGCAAGAAAGTCAGAGATTACCTTATTGAGCGGATGGATGAAGTGACCATCCGTGTTGATCCAGCTCAACGTGGTTTTCTAAAACATGCACTCATCGAGATTGGTCATCCTGTTGAAGATCTCGCAGGCTATGTGGAAGGTGAACACTTACCTTTCGAGATTCGTGATGTCACACTTGAGGGTAAAAAGTGGGGTCTTAGGAGCTATCAGGACGACGCAGTTGCAATCTTTTATGCAGGAGGTGGAGTAAAGGGGGGATCTGGAGTTGTAGTTTTACCATGTGGGGCTGGAAAGACGATGGTGGGTATTGGAGCTATGCACAAACTTCAGACCTCAACAATCATCCTTTGTCCCAACGTTGTTGCAGTTAGGCAGTGGATTGCTGAACTCCTTGACAAGACTACTTTGAAACCTGAAGATATCGGTGAATATACTGGTGATAACAAAGAGATTCGACCTGTTACCGTGGCAACCTATCAAATCATGACTTGGCGGAAGTCCAGGGAAGACAAGTTCCCCCATTTCCAGCTCTTTGAAGCAAGGAACTGGGGTCTCATAATCTATGATGAAGTGCACCTTCTTCCTGCACCAGTATTTCGGGTCACTGCAACTATACAAGCCACTCGAAGGCTTGGGCTTACAGCAACACTTGTTCGTGAGGATGAGAGAGAGGAAGATGTCTTCAGTCTGATTGGACCAAAGCGGTTTGACATGCCTTGGAAACAGCTTGAGGATCAAGGGTGGATAGCTACTGCAGTTTGTTACGAGATAAGACTCGAACTTCCAGACGACATGCGCAGAACCTATGCACTAGCAGAGGATAGGAAGAAGTATAGAATTGCCGCAGAGAATCCCAAGAAGATTGACATAATCAAAGAGCTGATCGAATACCATTCAGAGGACAATGTCTTAGTCATTGGGATGTACTTGGATCAATTGAAGCTCATTGCAGATGAAGTTGGAGCTCCTCTTATCACAGGGAAAACTCATAATGATGAAAGGCAGCGTCTGTATGAAGCCTTCAAAGAAGGAGAGGAAAAGATACTGATTGTTTCCAAGGTCGCAAACTTCGCCCTTGACCTTCCAGATGCAAATGTTGCAATACAGGTTTCAGGAACATTTGGTTCGCGCCAAGAAGAAGCACAACGATTGGGAAGGATTCTGCGACCCAAGACCGATGGAAGCTTCGCTCGATTCTATTCTGTGATTACTAAAGACACGCGAGATATGGACTTTGCAGCAAAACGTCAGCTCTTCCTCACAGAGCAAGGATACCAGTATGTGATTGCTTCTGAGGATGAGAACATCTGGGAAACACCACCCGAGAGTTTCTTCAAGTAGGAAGATGTATCTTCAATCGTGTTATGTTACTTTCAACATAGCTAAGTAGTAGCTTTCGAAGTTTCAATGTATTCAGGTTAGGTTCTACGATTCCAGATTCCATCGAGAGAAGTCTCTCTAACGACCAATCAATCACGTAACAGAGGACAAGGGGACGAAGTTCGTTAACGAAACTTAGGTCCTCATCAGGAATTAAAACGGGAACGTTGTCAATCCTATTTCCTTCAAGGAGATAAGACAGGTCATAACGGGAGTCACCAATGGCACAGGCGTCAAAATCAAGTAACAAGGCTTCTTGAGATTGACGAAATAGTATATTTGGTGGCCATAGATCACCATGCATGACATCACCCGACCAATACCCAAGGATGTCCATCATAGACTCAACCTTTTGGAATAGTTTCATGAATTCCTCAATCAATTGGCGAGTCTGGGTTGTGGCTTGTTGTAACCAGTGATGGTCCTCTATTTTTTTGTGGTTATATGCAAGGTAATCAACAGGTGTTTCATATTTTGGAATTCCCATAGGTACTTCAGATTTCAATATTCTAAGAGATTCCTTGAGTGAGAGTAATTCTTGTGGACTTGCATCTAGAATTGTGGAATAAGTGGTTCCCTCGATAAACTCAATGAGGAAGAAGGGTGTTTCAGAGAGATCCGACAATCGACCAAGCTCAATAGGATGTGAGGCAATATTTAATCGAGCATAATGGAGTCCAGTTTTATACAACTGCTCATATGGGTTGATTTGATATTTCTCTGTTGACCAGGGTAACTTGAGAATAAAGTCAATATCTGAACAAGAACCGCGTATATTGATGTTAGACCAACCACCTATGGACTTGGGATTGAGTACCACAATACCATCGAATGAATCAGAAGAGTCCTCTAGAAGAGCTTCTAGCTCAGAAATCGTATGACCATGAACTTGTCTGATATTGAATTCTATCATGTATAAGCACCAATCCATGACAACTTCTAAAAGGCTGTCGGAAACAGATTGGTCATGAACGGGAGAAACCTTCTTCTCATTCTTACTCATCTATTTAGGAAGAAAGGAAATCCTGTTTCAGTTGAGTCCGCTGTCGAGTTCATTTCCTTTAGGTGCCGATATGGCAACCCTAGTCAGGTGAGAAGATTACTTACGATGGCATTAGGCAATGAAATGATTTCTAGGAATGAGGACTTCATTAAAGCTGAATTCCTCTTTGATCGCCAACTTCTATCACCAAATCTTGTAGAAATGATGAGAAAAAAAATGAGTATAGGTAGAGAATTGGAACCGATGTTTTAGATCCCCTCTGAGGTCATTTCTCTAATCGATGCCAGCAATGCTGTCAAGTGGATAAACGAATTCTTCCCCTGTAGTATTCGAAAGTCAATCTCAGCCACCCTATCGAGCATTGCTCTCATTGTTTCAGAATCAAAAGGTCGTTTCACAATTTCTCGTTGTATCTCAAGACACACTTCCTGAGGAGAATATCCATCCACAGCTATCAAAGTTCTAAGTTCTTTTCGGGCACCTTCATATTTTCCATCAATCGACATGGATACAATCTTACGAATTCTCGAGATCAGCTGTGTTTCGGAGTACTCATAGACAACATCTTCTGTTACAGATTTATTGGCTGAGGAAGCAATCTGTAGAAGATTGATTGCACTGCGAAGATCACCTCTGGATTCCCTGGCGATAGCAGCAACTGCAGAGTCATCAATTGTAACGTTTTCCCTTGAGGCGATATCTCGGACAAAATCCTGAGTGATTTCCCTATCAGAAGAGGGAAACTTGAGAACAAGAGACCTGGAGATAATAGCAGGACTCCAACCTGCAAGTGTTGGAGTTATTAGAATGAATCTACAAGCATCGCTATAGAGTTCCATAGTTCTACGTAGTGCTTGTTGCATACTGTGAGTCAGTGCATCTGCTTCATCCAGTACGAGTATCTTCACTTTATCATCAACAACCGTTCCGGTGGATGCAAAAAACCTGATAGCTTCCTGAAGTAACTGGCTTCTAGTAGGTTCTCCTGCACGACCACGCATCTTTCGAGCTGCCTTCGCTTCGCGATAAACAATGGACATATACTCATCTAATTCAGTCCGGTCTTCACGCCCTAGCTTTGCCAAATCTTGAACCGATCTCTTCGCTTTTGAAACTGGCAGGTCCCAAACATCACGAATGTTTAATATCTTGTAATTGGCGCCAAAACTATCCCCGAGAATCTCCTTTGAGAACAACTCAGCCGCTGAAGTTTTTCCAGTTCCTGCTGGACCATAAAAAATCATGTTGGTATACACGCTGGACTCGGCTAAGGATTTCAATCGATTAATCGTATTATCCTTTCCAACAAAATCATTCCAATCTTTGGGCCTATATTTTACACAC
>JBHLPA010000164.1:0-5988 GCA_048939935.1 Promethearchaeota archaeon
CAGGAGGCCGCGGCAAAGGTGGCGGCGGAACCTATCAAGTATAGTTTGAAATAGTGAATCCTGAGAGATCTTCTCTTCAGGGATTCACTCCTCTCTTTCTTTTTCTTTAGCATTTCAGCATCTTTATCTTCAGATACAGACCTAGTGAGGCCATGCCTCTCAAGGATGAACTCAATGGCTATCTTAGGTTACCTCGCACATTCTTTGGTATTCCTGAACCCAAGTCAGGAGACCCCGACGTAGGAATAGTGGGTGTTCCTTATGATTTAACCTCAAGCTACAAACCCGGACCTAGGTTTGGACCGGACGCAATTAGGCAAGCTACTGACAGTGAGAAGTCTCATAGCTATTCACTTAGTCTTAGCAGGCAGGAAATAGCTGATGAACCACTAACGAAGGTTCTAACTTTGGAGGATGTTGGAGACCTCGAGGTAGCCCTTCGACTTCCTGAGGCAGCAGCCATTGATATCTCAGAGGCATGCGCGAAACTCGCGTCAAGAAGTAGCAAACTTCTCTTTCTTGGTGGTGACCATTTCATCACATACCCAATCATCAAGGGCCTTAAACGAGGGAGGCCTGGTCGCTATGGTCTTGTATATCTTGACGCACATGCGGATCTATACTCGGATATGGGAGGATACCAGCTTTCCCATGCAACAGGTGTCAGAAGAATTGTTGATTCAGACATAGTTTCCATTGAAGATATCGCAGCATATGATTTACGTTCAGCAATTCCTACTCAGAGGGAAGAAATGACTGGGAGTAAGGCACCTATACAATCAAAGAAGCAGTTCCATAAACGTATCGAAGAGATTGGCAAACGAGTGGACATTCTTTATGTCTCAGTGGATATTGATGTCTTAGCTCCTGAAATTGCACCCGGAGTGAGTCACCCTGAGTCAGGGGGACTCTCTATGATGGATCTTGTTGAACTTCTTATTTCTACCTTCAAGACTGGGAAGGTTCGATACGCAGATGTGGTGGAACTCAATCCAATGGTTGACACAATAGGTATCACTGCGATTGCAGCTCGGGACATCGTCAAAGAGATTCTCACAGGATTTGCCAACCTATAGCAACTATTTTAAGTAGTAATTGCACATAATTTTTTGACGGAAAGATGAACTTATCGAGTTTGAAGTCTGCAGATGAGATCACTTTCAGGGCTGGAGCTACTCTCAGAGAGCTAGGTTTTGGTGCCCATGAAACTGCAGTGATAATTGCCCTAAATATGAGGGAGTCTGCAACTGTAGCAGAATTGGCTGATGAGACTGGAATTCATCATGCCAATCTATACTCTGTACTCGATACATTAGTTGGAAAAGGATATGTAGTCCTTCAAGAGGGACGTCCTAAGGTCTACAGGTTTGCTCCACTCTCACATCTTAAGGAAACCCTGACATCTAAACTGAAGCAACTATTTGAGGACCTAGTGAAGCTCCAGGAATCACGTTCTTCAACATCAGCGATTCCGGCTCTGATATATACGATACGAGGCACTAATGATGTCTTGTCGAAGATGCTCTCTATGGTATCACGAGCACAGGACACAATTCTTCTTGTAGCTCCAAGAATCGAAGATTTCGGAGAGGGTATCATTACTGCAATAGAAGAGGCGGCCACACGAGGAGTGAAGATACGTTCGATCCTTGGAGAACAAACTAGTTTTATTTTCCCAAATTTCCAACAGCGTCTTAAGGAGGATACACAAGCAATCGACATAGTGATTGATTCAGAGGAGGCACTAATAGCCATGCCAGACCTTAGCGTCTGCGGATGGGCAGACAACCCTCTAATCTCTATGCAACTCGAAGGCTTTCTCGAACAGACATGGCAAATAGCAAAGAAGGTGTAATTCATGGTTGATTATGATGTAATTGTTGCAGGTGCTGGAACTGGCGGTTCAACCACCGCATACACACTAGCAAAGAAAGGTCATTCAGTTCTTCTCATTGATAGAAAGGAACGAAACAATATTGGTAACAAGACTTGTGGGGATGCTCTTGGTTCTCATCACATTGAGGAACTCAGAGAACTGGTTGGAATTCCACAATTGCCCGCAGGTATTGTGGAATATGAGGTAAATGGAATTGACCTCATCGCTCCTGATCGAGAACACCGTTTGAGAATGCAAGGACCTACAACAACGGGGATGTCGTTTAATCGGCTGAAAATGGGCCAATTTTTTGTCGGTATTGCTGAGAAAGAAGGAGCTGAAGTCTGGGCATCAACTCGTGTCAAGAGTCTTGTTTTTGAGGAGGGGAAGGTCGCGGGTGTCAAGCTCTCACAGGATGGAGGGCCAGAGAAGGTCGTGAAGAGCCGCATAGTTGTTGACGCGACTGGAGCAACTGGAATGCTGAGGATGCAGCTTCCTGAAACATCACCTGTTGAACGCCAAATTGCACCTGAAGACCGAATGGTAGCTTGGCGTGACATCTATGAAACTCCTGATTTTGATTTCAAGACACCTGACATCTTGGAGATCTTTTGGAATCAAGATGAAACCCTGGGAGGGTATACGTGGGTTTTCCCACAGGGTAAGAATCGGGTCAATGTTGGCAATGGTGTGATGACCATTGAGGGACACCGCAATCCAAAGGACATTCAATACGACTTTGTGAAGAAAGTCTGGATGGATACTTGGGGAGAGCTCAAGGTGCTTGATAGTAGTGGAGGAGTTGCGCCTATACGGAGACCCATTGATACCATGGTCGATGACAACTTCATGTTAGTTGGTGATGCAGCATGTCAGGTGAATCCCATTCATGGCGGTGGTATAGGTTCTTCGCTCCTAGGTGGCGCACATGCAGGCATCGTAGCCTCTGAGGCATTGGAGAAGAATGACACATCCATCAAAGGTCTCTGGGACTACAATCCGAGATATCACAAAAGTTACGGGTCGAAGCAAGCAGCACTTGATATCTTCAGATGGTTCCTTCTTAATGTCACAAACGAGGACATTGATTTCGCTTTCAAGAAGCAGATAATCAAAGCCAGTGATCTTCTCGACACATCAATGACTGGTGAGGTTAAGTTTGGTGCTGGTGAAAAGTTCAAGCGGCTTGTTGCTGGTTTTGGTAAGATACCACTACTACTACGAGTTTCAAAAGTTGCAGGTTTAATGAATGACATTCGCAGGGTATACAGTGAGTATCCTTCCTCTCCAAAAGGTCTGGATGCCTGGAAAGCAAAACTTGAACCTATATACGCTGCAGCCAAAGAAGCATAAGTAGGGTTGTTGCATGCCCCATTGTAGGAGCATGCCTCCTCTATCTTCGAGAGGTCAGTTTGATGCGTGTTGTTGGATCTGCAAAAGGAATTGACATTCATGCACCAGATGATGCGTATTTTTCATACTTCAATAGTCCGTATATAGGACACAATATTGGTACTGCAGTCGATATCTATCCACATCATCAAAAGTGGGGAGGTATGATTGAAACTCCAGTTTCAGGGAAAGTTGTCAGAATTAAGAAGATGAATATGGGGCGAGAGAAACAATTCCCAACCGATGATTTTGACTATGCTATCGGTATCCTTCCAGAGGGATTTGAGAGTACAATTGTTCGAGTTATGCACTGTGAACCGTCTATATCAGATGGTGAGATTGTCGAACTCGGAGATCATATCGGCAAGGCACTTCGTTCACGATACTTCAACTACTGGACTGGTCCGCATTATCATGTCGAGATTCAGGCCTTGGAATCATTTCAAAGGTCAAGTCAATCATTACCACTCACCCTACGATATCACTTTGATCCGGAACCGGTTCATACTTCTGTCCAAGAGATGGAGCTATTGGTAGATTCAGTGACTTCAGATCGCCTTGTTGGTTTTCCAGAGAATCTAGCACATTCCGCTATTGGAGACCTTACTGGTCTTAGTGCTACTACAGATGATGGCAAAGTTGTGGGAATAATAGATGGAGGTCTCTCGCACTATAAGATTGGAGGAGTAATTGGCACGAGAGAGCGTATCGATAGTAAATATGTTAACCTAGACAAATCTGCAGTAGGCACTATCACCGAAAACAAATCTAGTGTATGTATTTTTACTCGAGGTCCCTGTATAACAGCGCACTTGGATAAAACTGAGATACGTGGTCTTTCATGTTTCATCTACCCAAAACAGTATATGAAGAAGAAAATTCCACAACTGATTCTAATTCCCAAAAACTATGGTCAATTCAATGAACTGTTTACTGAAGGAGAGGTCTATGAATTTCGAATACTGAGCGACAACAACACCGTTAAAGCGGATTAAGCTCAGTTAGTGGTGAGTACGTTGGTAGAGATTGTTCGTCTTTCACTTGGGACTGCAATCCAGATGGGATTAGAATCAGGTGAGAAAGATCCCAATTTCACAACAGTATTCCTCATGACATTTAGAGAGGAAGGATGCGAAGCAAACTGTGCTTTTTGTCCTCAGGCTCGAGAAAGTTCATCCAGCTCAGATAGACTCTCGAGGATTTCATGGCCTGAATTTAATTTCAATCAAGTCATTGACAACTGGCCTTCACCTGGTCAATTTAGAAGAATCTGTATTCAGACAATCTGCTACCCAGATGTAGTTGCCGATGTTATTGAGATAGTGCAGGAGATAAGAAAGGTCTCCAATCTCCCGATTTCAGTGGCAATTCATCCCATATCAACTGATGATATGAAACAACTGAAAGAGGTGGGAGTGTCAAATATTGGAATTGCTTTAGATGCAAGCACTCCTCAGCTCTTTGAGGAGATTAAAGGTGAGTCACGCAAAGCAGAGTATAGATGGGAGCGACATCTGCAAAGTCTCAAAGATGCATTGTCCATTTATGGAGAAGGGAGAGTTACAACACATCTCATTATTGGGTTAGGTGAAACAGAGAAGGAAGCAACAGATTTCATATTTGATATGTATGAGATGGGAATTAGTGTAGGTCTTTTTGCATTTACAAACATCAAGGGGACAGCTTTAGAAGCACACTCGCCTCCGGATCTTTCAGCATATCGAAGAATCCAAGTCGTTCGTCATCTTATTTCTAAAGGACTGCTAAATCAAGGTCAAGTGAGGGCTGATGAGAAAGGTCGAATCTCACTAAAACTCGATGATGCCATCCTTCGAGAATCCTTATCATCTGGGATTGCATTTCAAGTGACTGGTTGCAAGGGCTGCAATCGTCCCTTCTATAACGAGAGACCTAGTGGTCCTATGTACAACTACCCTCGACCTCTTGATGAAATGGAGATAATGAAAGCCATTGAAGAAACAGATTTGGTGATGTGAATGGAGGAATTTCGCTTCATCGACCTACAAGTGCATAATGCCTTCATGAATATGGCGATCGATGAAGCAATAATGTTGGACATCAAAGAAGGAAGAGCTACACCTACACTTCGATTATACAGGTGGAATCCATCTGCTGTTTCCATTGGTACTTTCCAAGGAATGACTGATGAGGTTGATGTTGATTTTTGCGACTCCAAGGGCATTGACTATATACGACGCATTACAGGTGGAGGGGCTGTGTATCATGATTATGAAGGTGAGGTGACTTACAGTATCATTATGCCCAGAAACCACAAATTAGCTCGCGCTGACATCTTGGAATCGTATCGCATTTTGTGTGGGGGGATTATCAAAGCTCTTGAGTATCTTGACATTAAGGGTGAGTTCAAGCCAATCAATGATGTCAATGTTGATAGTAAGAAGGTGTCTGGAAATGCCATGACCCGTCGTCTTGGATGTGTGCTCCAGCATGGGACAGTGCTGTTAGATCTAGATGTGAATCTGATGTTCAGAATCCTGAAAGTCCCTCAGGAAAAGATCTCCGATAAGATGATTTCAGATGTGAAAGAACGAGTCACTTCAATTCGGGACATACTTGAGAGGGATGTAACGATTGACGAACTTAAGGTGGCACTCGAGAATGGGTTCGCAGACGCATTGAATATAGAGTTGGTTGCAGGCGATTTGAGTGAGGAGGAAAAGGAAACAGCAAACCGTCTA